>DVJW01000196.1 GCA_018716505.1 Candidatus Faecaligallichristensenella faecipullorum
CATAGCTGTTTACATTTTGACCCAGCAAAGTGATTTCCCTTACCCCCTGGTCCCGGAGCCGCTTGGCCTCGTCCAGAATATCCGAAACCGCCCGGGAGCGCTCCCGGCCGCGCACATAGGGCACGATGCAGTAGGAACAAAAATTGTTGCAGCCGTACATCACAGTGACATAGGCGGAAAACGAGTTGCCCCGCTTTTCAGGCAATCCCTCGCAGATGCCGCCCTCGACGTTTAAAATCTCCACCGCCGGATGTCTTTCCTCGATCACCCGGCAAAGCAGCTCGGGCAGCCGGTACAGGTTATGGGTTCCAAACACCAAATCAATGAACGGATATTGATTTAGTATGCGCTCGCCCATGCCCTCTTCCTGCATCATGCAGCCGCCCACGCAGATCAAAAGCTCCGGCTTCACCTTTTTCAGCTCTTTCAGCCAGATTACGTTGCCCAGGGCCTTATTCTCGGCATTTTCGCGCACACAGCAGGTGTTGTATAAAATTAAATCCGCCTCTTCACGGTTGGGGGCCGCCTCATAGCCCATTTGGGTAAGCATACCGGCAATGGTCTCCGAATCGCGCACATTCATTTGGCAACCCAAGGTCACAATGTGATACTTCAGGCCGCGCCCCTGATTTTTTTCCAGCACCCGATCCATATAGCGCCGCTGAAGCGCCACTTCTTCCTCGGGGATTACCGCGTTTTCCCGCATCCTTTTTCCTCCTTAGCCCATTTGCGCCGGGAGCTTTTTCGCGCCCGCGGGCAGCTGATGTTCGGCTACCGGCTCGATATCGTAACATTCCACCGAACACCGCTCTTCTTTTACATAGACCCGGCTGCCGGCCGGCACGCCCAGGCGTTCCAGCTCGCCGGCCACCGCGGCCGCGCAATGGATCAGATAGGCGCTGGATTCCCCCCGGCGGAGCTTGCCGTTTAAAACGTGCAAAGCGCCACGGGCGATGGTTTCTCCGCTGTACACCGCGCCCTCGCCCTGGCAAATGGGGCAAGTCTGCTTGAGCACCGCGCGGATGGGCTGCTGAACCTTTTTTCGGGTCATTTCCACCAGCCCCAGCGCGGTCAGGCCCACCAGATTGGTCTTGCTCCGATCCTTCTTTAACTCCTGACGCAAAAGCTCAACCAGCGCTTCCCGCTGGCTCTGCTGATCCATATCGATAAAATCAATGACAATAATGCCGCCCACGTCCCGAAGCCGGAGCTGGCGGGCGATCTCGGAAACCGCCTCGCAGTTGATGGAAAAGACGGTCTCCGAAAGGTTTTTCTCGCCCACAAACTTGCCGGTGTTGACGTCGATCACGGTCAGGGCCTCGGCATGGTCGATCACCAGATACCCCCCGCTTTTGAGCCAGACCCTCCTTGAGAGGGCCTTGGCCGCCTGATCGTCCACCCGATGCAGGTCAAACAGCGGCGTTTCCCCTTCGTACCGGCGCACCTTTCCGCTGAGGGCGGGCGAAAGCATTTGGGCAGTGTCCTGAATAAAGCGATGGGGTTCCGCCCCATCCACCCAAAGCGAATCCACCTCATCCTTCAACATATCCCGAACCGCGCGATAGATGAGCCCTTCATCCCGGTGCAAAAGGCAGGGGGGCATGGCCACCCGGGCGCGCCGGGCGATGGATTCCCAGAGCCGGGTCAGATAGTCTATATCCTGTTTAAGATCCTCGGGGCTTACCCCCTCGGCCGCGGTACGCACGATCACGCCCATGCCCTCGGGCTTTAATGCTTCGGCCAGCGTCCGCAGCCTCGCACGCTCCTGTTCCTCCTCAATGCGCCGGGAAATCCCCACATAGCTCACCGTGGGCAACAACACCGCCATGCGCCCAGGCAAGGTGACATGATTGGTGATGCGCGGCCCCTTGGTTCCGCCCGCCACCTTGGTCACCTGCACCAGCACCTCCTGGCCCGGCTTCACCATCTGGCGGATAGAAGTTTCTTTAAGCTGCTTGTGCAGCCCTTCGGCGTCCCGCCGGTCCACCTGAATGTCCCCAGCGTACAGAAACGCGTTTTTGTCCAGACCGATATCCACAAAGGCGGCTTGCATACCGGGCAGTACGTTGGCCACCCGGCCCTTATAGATATTGCCCACCAGCTTTTCCTGGCCCTCGCGCTCGATATAGAGCTCCATGAGCCGGCCGTCCTCCAGGACGGCCACCCTGGTCTGTCCGCTTTCGGCCTCTACCAGTATATCCTTACTCATCACAGCATCCTTCTGAATTTAAACTCTTCGCCCGGCCTCAGGCCTCCATGAGCGGCTTGGCCGCCGCCCCGCCGCCGGTGAGCAGCGCCTTTCGAAGCACCTGCGCCCTGGGCGTCTCCGAAAGGCCGGCCCGCTCGGATAACACCTTGATGAGCAGATCGGGCTTTAAAGTGGCCTGCTCGGTGAGCGCCAGCCGCGCGCAAATCAGCGCGCCGTCCGCCAATTCCTCGCCGCGCAGCTCAATGGCCATGGGCCTTATATCGCAGGGCTTTTCCCCGGATTTGGTCTTGCGCATGGCCATGACGCTGGTTTCCGCCAAAAAGCCCGGAATGGCCCACAGAATCCGCTGTCCATCCTCGCCGCTCAAGCGAATTTCGTAGTCCGCCATGGTGAGCATGGCCATCATGGCCGGGTGGCGGTCCTCCACCATGCGCACCGAAAATACCGGCAGATCCTTGGGCAGCGCGGCGCTCATCTGTTCTTTGACGTGCTCCGCCGCCACTTCCTGGGCCATTTTGACGTCCAGAATTTCATATTCGCTCACCCAGCCCATGGCCAGCGCCGAGGCAAAAGCCATCTGGGGATGGGGATTGAACCCTTGAGAATAGGCCACCGGCAAATCGGTGCGCCTGAGCGCGCGCTGCATAAAGCGCTGCAAATCCAAATGGGAAATAAAGCGCAGCCTGGCCCGCTTTCCAAAGCAGATTAACGCCCTCATTTGCCTACGCACGCTCCTTCATATCGCTTCATACCGCAGCCCACGCATCCCTGGCGGCAGTCCCGGGTGACCTGGGCCTTTTGCGCCTTGTCCCATTCGGAAAGCAAAAAGCGCTTTTCCACCCCGCAGTCCAAATGATCCCAGGGCATGACTTCATTCAAATTCCGCGGCCGGTTGGCGTAGAACGCCGGATCCACCCCGCATTCCTCAAAGGCCTGCATCCATTTTTCAAAATCAAACTGGTCGCTCCATCCGTCAAAGCGGCAACCCAGCTTCCAGGCCCGCTCCAACACCTGGGCCATGCGCCGGTCTCCCCGGGCAAAGGTGGCCTCCAGGAAGCTCAATTGAGGCGCGTGATATTTGAAATCCACGCCCTTGATCTTGCTGAGCGCGGCCTTGAGCCGCTGCTGCTTTTCGATGACCCGTTCCATGGTGTCCTGAGCCGCCCATTGGAAGGGGGTAAAGGGCTTGGGCACAAACACCGAGGCGCTCACCGTAACCCGAAGCCCCGGGGCACGCTGGCCCTTGGGCAGGCTGAAATACACCTGGGTTACCTTGCGCGCCAAATCCGCGATGCCGTCCACATCTTCGTCGGTCTCGGTGGGCAGACCCAGCATGAAATACAGCTTGACCGACGACCAACCCTGTTCAAAGGCGTCGCGCACCGTATCCATCAGGTTTTCCTCCGTGACCCCCTTGTTGATGACGTCCCGAAGCCACTGGGTGCCGGCCTCGGGCGCCAAGGTCAGGCTGGTCTTTTTTACCCGCTGGGTCTCCTTTAAGGTGTCTTTGAGCACCGAATCGATGCGCAGCGAGGGCAAGGAGACCGCCACCCGCTTTTCAATGAATTTGGATACCATTTCATGGGCCAGCTCCGGCAGGCAGCTGTAGTCGCCGCTGGACAGGCTCATCAGCGAAATTTCATCATAACCCGTGGCGTTTACCAGCTTTTCGGCCAACTCCAAAAGCCGGTCCATGGAGCGCTCCCGCACCGGACGGTAAATCATGCCCGCCTGACAGAAGCGGCAGCCCCGGGTGCAGCCCCTGAAGATCTCCAGCATGATGCGGTTGTGAACCACTTCACCGTAGGGCACGATCAGCTGTTCCGGATAATCCGCCGGGGTCAGATCATTGACCAGGGCCTTAAAGATCACCGGCTTTACCCCGCTGCCCGGCTTGGGCCGAACCGAGGAAATGGTCCCGTCGGGGTTATAGACCACCTCGTGCAGGCTGGGCACATACACCCCGGGAATCTGGGCGGCCATCTTCAGGTATTCCGATCTGGGCAGACCGGAACGCTTCCACGCCTTGTACACGTCTATGGTGTCGTGGGTGGATTTTTCCCCATCGCCCAACACAAACAGATCCACAAAGGGCGCCAGGGGCTCCGGGTTAAAGGCGCAGGGCCCGCCGCAGATCACAAAGGGCCCCTCGGTGCGCTCATCGGCATGCAGCGCAATGCCCGCCAGATCCAGGCAGTTCAAGATATTGCTGAAGCTCATCTCATATTGAAGCGTAATGCCCAACAAGTCAAACTCGCTTATGGGGGTGCGGGATTC
>DVJW01000197.1 GCA_018716505.1 Candidatus Faecaligallichristensenella faecipullorum
CTAGCGACGGCGAATAATGAGGGAGCGCTTTAGCGCGACTAGGGGCGCTAAAATCGAAGATTTGCGCCCCGTACCCGCGACGGCCTTCTGGCCGGGGCGGGCGATTCAATAATTCGCCGAGCGTACCCGGCAAAGGGCTTTGTCCTTTGCCGGGCGAAAAAGGAAAATGATGCAACTCAGGAAAATGAAGCATTCATTTTCCTGACAGCGTGTCGACTTTTTCGACACGCTGGTTTTATCCCGCCTTTTCGCTGCGCACCTCGGGATAGCGGAAGTTGGGCAACACCTCGTGCAGCCGCTGTTCGGCCAGTTCAGGGTGGTTGTCCACCGTGTCGCGCAGCAGCGCCAGCTGCTTTTCAAACTTCTCCGCCGGCACGTCCACCGGATGGGCCACGAAGATCTTCTCATGGCAGGTCTTGCTCATGGCGCCCTTTTCCTCGGTCATCATCAGCTCCTCATACAGCTTTTCCCCGGGACGCAGGCCCACGAACACGATCTTGATATCCACATCCGGAATCAGGCCGGACAGCCGGATAAAGTTGCGCGCCAAATCCAGAATTTTCACCGGCTCGCCCATATCCAGCACAAAGATCGAGCCGCTCTCCCCAATGGCCCCGGCCTGCAAAACCAGCTGGGCCGCCTCGGGAATGGTCATAAAATAGCGGGTAATGTCCGGGTGGGTGACCCGGACCGGGCCGCCCATGGCGATCTGATTGCGGAACAGCGGGATCACGCTGCCGTTGGAGCCCAGCACGTTTCCAAAGCGCACGGCCATGTAGCGGGTCTTGGACTTCTTGGCCATGTACTGGATCACCAGTTCGGTCATCCGCTTGGTGGCGCCCATGACGTTGGTGGGATTGACCGCCTTGTCGGTGGACAGAAGCACAAATCTCTCCACCGAAAACTCGTCGCAGCATTCGGCCACGTTCAGGGTGCCGAACACGTTGTTCTTGATGGCCTCGGCCGGGCTGTCCTCCATCAGGGGCACATGCTTATGGGCCGCGGCGTGGAACACGATGGCCGGGCGGTACTGGCTGAACACCTCGCGCAGCCGCTTTTTATCCCGCACCGAACCGATGAGCACCTTGATATTCAGGGCGTCTCCATATTCGTTTGTCAGCTCGTTATACAGCTCAAAGGCGTTGTTTTCATAGATATCGAAGATGATGATCTGTTTGGGCTGAAACTTGGCGATCTGGCGGCACAGCTCGGAGCCGATGGATCCGCCGCCCCCGGTGACCATGACCACTTTCTGGCCCAGATAGCCCTCGATGCTGGACATATCCAGCCTGACCTCGCCCCGGTAGAGCAGATCCGCGATGTTCACATCCCGCATGCGGCCCAGGGTCAGCTTGCCGTCGCTCACATCCCTGAGCCCGGGCACCAGCTTGAGCTTGCAGTTGGTGGCGGTGCAGGCCTCCATGATGAGCTTGAGCTGCTCGGGTTTGGCCGAGGGGATGGCGATGACGATCTCGTCGATGTCATACTGCTCGGCATATTCCGGGATATTCACCACCCCGTACAGCACCGGAATGCGGTTGATGTGGGTGCCCTGCTTCATGGGGTCGTCGTCCACCACAATCACCGGCCGGCCCTCGCGGTTGCCCCGGGCGATCATCTCCCGGATCACCGAAGAGCCGCCCCAGCCCGCGCCCACCACCATGATGCGCCGGCTGTCCTCCTTGGGAATCGCCCGGCGGCTCACCCCGAACCGGTTGGCAATGCGCACGCTGAACCGGGAAAAGCCCACCATGGCCGAAAGCAAAATCCAATCCATCAAATAGGCGGTGCGGGGCAGCATAAAATAGTTTTCCCCCTGGATGTTGTACAGCACCAGGCCCACCAGATAGGTCGAACCCACGCCCAGCAGGCTGGCCGCCATGAGCTGGATGACCTCGTCCATGCTGGCATAGCGCCAAAGGTTCCGGTATACCCCCAGGGCCCAGAAGGAAATCAGGCAAAGCACGGTCAGGATGGGCCAGACATGGCCAAAGCGCATCATGTGCTCGGGCGGAATCATCACATCGAACCTGAGCTGCAGCGACAGCAGCATGGACAGGTTGATGAGCACCGCGTCCAGCATCATCAGCATCAGCCGCTGAACCACGCTCTTTTTGGAATGGGCCGGTTTATGCGTCATTCAATCTATCGCTCCTTTAAAACCTATAAAACCCGCATGTATATTTTCATTGACCGGCTCTTATTATACCGCCCGCTAAAAAATTGCGCAAGCATAGTTGGGTTTACAATCCAAGGCAATACACACAGAATTCACCGGAATATGACGCATTTAGGGGGTTGAGGACCCGGGCAAGTGGTGTATAATAAAGAGTCGGAACAGCGATGGATCGTTTTTCATGGGGCTATTCCGAAAATCCATTGCGTTCTTTTTTCCCATTATTTTGATTTCACAAGGCGGGTTGACAAAAATGACGCAGCGATTCAGCGGCCCGGCGCCCAGCGTGGCCGCGGTTCACGATTTGAGCGGGGTGGGCCGGTGCGCGCTCACGGTGGTGATTCCGGTTCTGGCGGCCATGGGCCTTCAGCCCTGCCCGCTGCCCACCGCGGTGCTGTCCAGCCATACCGGGGGCTACACCGGCATGGCGGTAAAGGACCTGACCGATTTCATGCCCGGCTATATCGCCCATTGGAAATCGCTGGATTTGAAATTCGACGCCCTGTACACCGGGTATCTGGCCTGCGAGGCCCAATCGGATTTGGTGCTGGATCTGTTTGCCTGGCAAAAGCGCCAGGGCAAGCCCTTCATCGTGGTGGATCCGGTGATGGGCGACGAGGGCGAGCTGTACTCCACCATGACCATGGCCATGGCCCGGGAAATGCGCAGGCTGTGCGCCATGGCCGATGTCATCACCCCCAACCTCACCGAGGCCCATCTGCTCCTGGGCGAGGATTACAGGAGCGCGCCCCGCTCCCCGGCCCAGGTCAGGGATATGCTGTCGGCGCTTTTGGATCTGGGGCCCGAAAACGCGCTGATTACCAGCATGCCCGTGGAAAACGGGCTGGCCAATGTGTGCATGCGCCGGGGCGACGCCGGCTATTATCAATGCGCCTACCCCATGCTGCCCGTGCAGTACCCGGGCACCGGGGATCTGTTCGCCAGCGTTCTGACCGGGGCCATGGTCCGGGGCGAGGATCTTCAAAGCGCCATGGACCGGGCCAGCCGCGCGGTCTACCGGGCGGTGAAGGATACCTATGCCCTGGGCACCGAGATCCGCGCCGGGGTTCAGCTGGAACTCTCGCTGAACGCCATATGGGACGATTTGGAAGAAGACCGGGTTAAATTTATTGTTGTATAAATATTCAGGAAAATGAAAATTTCATTTTCCTGACAGCGTGTCGATTTTTTCGACACGCTGTCAGAGCATTGACAAACCTATTTTCCCGTTTGGAGATGCATGAAGGGGCCGCAGCCCCTTCATATCTTCGCCCCGGCCTTGCTCTTCGCCCGTGTCCGTCCTTTGGACGGCCTCGGGTACGGGGTGGAGAATCTTCGATTCTCACACCCCTAGTCGCGCTGAAGC
>DVJW01000198.1 GCA_018716505.1 Candidatus Faecaligallichristensenella faecipullorum
TCCGCTATTGGCTATCGGAGTTTGCCGTGCCAGGCACGGCAGGATGAAGGCTAAGGCCCTAACCGAAGCGCAAAGCCCGCCTGATTAGGGTCACTTTTTCCGTTTTGCCGCGCTTAGCGGGCAAATTCAACTACCCTTTGGCGGAACGTCGCGGGGGAGGCCCCGCGCCGGGGGCGGCAAAGCCCCCGCAGCGGCCGTTTCAGGGGGGTTACGGGTGGTTTGGAGGGCCCTAAGGGGGGAGATTCGGAATCCCCCCTGGGCCCTCCAAGAAAGAAGCCTCCCCGCCAGGGGAATTTGGTGTCCCTTTGCAAAAGGGAGTCAAAAATCCCCCCTGGGCCCTCCAAGAAAAAAGCCTCCCCGCCAGGGGAAATTTTGCTTTCCTTTTTGAAAAAGGAAACCCTATTTTATCCTTATCCCCACCCGCTTTTCGGCGGAAACCTGGCCGCCGCTTTCCAGGCGGATGCCCAGGATATAGTTGCCCTTGGGCAGGGGCTTGCCGTCCTTTTTGAGAAACAGCTTGAGGCCGTGATTGCCCTTCGTGCAGGCCTTCCCGGTGCGCAGATTGCCGATTTTTTCGCCATCTTCGCCGTACAGGGTCAGGGTATAGCGGCCGGCCCGGTTGGCGTAAAAGCGGAAATAGGTGTACCGCCCGTCCACCGCGTACCGGCCCGAGACCCGAACCTTGCTGAGCTTGGGCGCGGGCTGGGCCTTGACCGTGAAGGAAACGCCCTTGGGCTTGCTCACCCGGCCGCTCTGCAGGTTCTGGGTTTGAATCACCAGGCGGTAGCGGCCCGGGGCCAATTCGTTTTTCCAGGTGCGGCTGCGGCTGCCCCGGTTGGCCGAAAAGCTGGGCAGCTGGGTAATCAGTTCCCCGGAATCGCTGTACACCCAGGCCCGCACCCGGCCCCGGCCGTTCAGGCGCAGGCTGTATTTCAGGCTGCCGCCCTGATAATAGGCGCTGGCCTTGAGGCCGGTAAAGGAGGGCGCCGCGGCCCCGGCCTTGACCTTAAAGGCAAAGGAGGCCTCCGCCCCGCCGTTCAGGCAGGCCCGGGCGGTGTAGCTGCCGCTCTTCACGCTCTCCCCGCTGAGGCCGGTGCCGTCCCAGGCGGCGGAAAACGCGCCGCCCGGATGATAGCCCCGTACCAGCCTTGTCACCAGCGCGCCCTTGGCGTTGTAAATCTCCAAGCTCAGGGCGCCCGGGGCGTTGGTGGCGCCGCTGAAGGTCATGCGCGCCCCCGGACTGTTGAGCTTAAACAGCGCGGTGGAGCCGCCCAGGGCCTTGACCTGGGCGGATTCGGGGCTGAGCAGTTCCAACTGCGCGGTGCAGGTCAAGGTCTTGCCCAGGTATTCGGCCAAAAGGCGCACGGTGTAGCGGCCCGGGGCGCACAAATCGCCCCTTTCGTCCCGGCCGTCCCAGTAAAAGCGGTCCACAAAGCGGGTGATGGGCAGACCGTCGCCCTCGTCCTCATAGCTGCGGGAGGCCAGCCGGTCCCGGGCCAGGGTGCGCAGGGTCCGGCCCTTTTCGTCCCGTATGGTCAGGGTATAGCGCTGGGCCAGGTAATCCTCGCCCAGGTTTTCCACCTCAATGGCGATTTCGTTTTGCCCGTCCACCGCCATGGCCTCCACCGGCAGGGCCAAAGAGGCCTGGGGCGAGGCCGGGGCCGCGGCCAGGCTGAGCTGGGCCATGGGGCACTGGGCCTCAAATGCCCGGCCCGAGGCGTCCAGCCCGGACAGGCTCAGGAAGTAGACCCCCGGTTCGCAGAGCGCGCCGGAGGAATCTCTTCCGTCCCAGGCGGCGCTGAGCTTGCCCGCGCTTTGGGCTCCCAGGGAACGGCTGTAGACCAGATTCAGCGGCCCGCCGGTATAATTCCTCCGATAGACGTTCAGGGTCAGGGATTTCACCGCGCTTTCCAGCCGGGCCTCGAATTCCACGCTCTGGCCCTGTTTCACCGCGCCCTCGGAGGTCTTTTGGCTGGACACCGGGTTTTGCGCGGCCGTCTGGCCATAGCGCAAAAGCGGGGTGGAATCGCTGCGGGGATAGACCTGCACATTGGACAGCCCGTCGATTTCCCGCATGCGGGCGGTGAGCAGGCTGTACAGTTCGCTCAGGGTCACGTCCCCGTCCCGATTGGCGTCCGCCGCGATCTCCCCGCCCGGGGCGGCGGAAAACCCGCCCGAGGCGGAAAAGCGCACGCCCAGGCCCTGGGCCAGCGAGCCGGAGAAGCAGCTCAGGCGCGCCGTGCCCCCGTTCACGGTCCAATTGGTCACATAGGATTGCTCCCTGCCGCCCGCGGCGGTGATGACCTTATAGCCGCTCTTGGCCATGGTGGTTCGGGTTTCCGGGGACAGAAAGGCCTGCACGGCCTTGGCGTTAAAGGCCTGGGCCGGGGAGGAGGCGCTGCGGGCGATGGCCGCGCCCGAATAGCAGCTGTCCAGGATCACGATTTTTTGCCCGGGCACCGCGTCCAGGGCGCTTCTGAGCTCGTCCATGGACAGCATGGAGGAGACCAGGCCGCCCGCGTCCACCGGGCAGAGGTAGGCGTCGCCGTTCACCAGCGCCCCGTGGCCGCTGTAAAAGAAGATGGACACATCGTCCCCGTCGGCCCCGGAAAAGGCGCTTTTCAGGGCGGCGCGCATGGCCGGAAGGGTCAGGTCGTTCTTTCGGGTAATCTGCACCGGCTGTTCCAGCCGCGGATCCTTCAGCGCGGCCTCCAGGGCCAGGCTGTCGTTTTGCGGTCCCGCGCCCAGGCTGTTCAATTGGGTATAATTTCCGTTTCCGATGAGCAGTGCCCGGTATTCGGCCTGGGCCCAGGCCTGTGCCTGGCCGGTCAAGGCCCAGAAAAGCGCCGCCAGCGCCATGAGCAGCAGGATCCTGCCCGCTTTCAGCCCCTTGGTCATGCGTTTCGCCCCTTTTGCGATTTTGCTTTGGGGTTATTATACCATGATTTGGAAGGGGGGAAAAGGGCAGGGGGCGCGTTTTCCCCAAGGCCCTTGCGCGTTTAACAGGGAAAACAAAAATCCCAGACCATTGACAAACCTATTTTCCTTGTCTGGGGATGCATGAAGGGGCCGCAGCCCCTTCATATCTTCGCCCCGGCCTTGCTCTTCGCCCGTGTCCGTCCTTTGGACGGCCTCGGGTACGGGGTGGAGAATCTTCGATTCTCACACCCCTAGTCGCGCTGAAGC
>DVJW01000199.1 GCA_018716505.1 Candidatus Faecaligallichristensenella faecipullorum
TATTTGGCCAACGCCATCACCAATATCAAGGAATATATTTTGGTCTACGCCCGGCAAAAGGAGCGCTTTTCGGGACTGACCGGCGAGATCAATTCCGAGGAGGAGACCTATCCCTGCGTAAACGCCGGAAACGGGCGGGATATCCGCACCATTCCCGCGGGCATTGCCAGCAAGTATCGCGAAAAGGATTTTACCCTGCCCAAGGGCCATGTCATTTCGGATACCACCATGAGCCTGGTGCTGCATTCGGATCTGGTGATTCAAGACGGTATATTGGCCAAAGATCTGGTGCTGGAGGGCAATTGGCGCTATGGCCAGCAGGCCATGGCCGAATTTGCGGCCAATGGGGAATTGTACATCACCCGGGATTTGTATTTGCGCCGGATTGTGAGCAAGCCGCGCTATAAAGGTCTGAAGGATTTGCTGCTGCGCGTGGGGGATGCCAGCCAACCGGGCGACTATGATTTTGATCTAAACCGGCTTCAGGACAGCGGTTGGGGCTCCAATGAGGACGCGGACGAGGAGCAGAGGCTGTTGTTTGGGGAACAGTCGCTGATGAGTTATCCCAAGCCGGTGCTGCTGATTATGAAGCTGATCGCCGCCCTGCAAAGGGACGATTTTGTGGTCTGCGATTTCTTTTCCGGATCGGCCACCACGGCCGAAGCGGTAATGCGCCTGAACAGCCGGGGCAAAAACCTGCGCTATATTCTGGTTCAGCTGCCCGAAGACCTGGATGAAAAGGCCGCGGTTTCCACGGGCGACGACAAAAAAAGTGTGGAAAGACTCATCGCCTTTCTGGATTCCTGCGGCCGGCCGCATACCTTGGATCAGCTGGGCCTGGAGCGGATCCAGCGGGCGGCGGCGAAAATCCGCAAAGAGCACCCGGAACGCGCCTTGGATCTGGGCTTTTCCCATTTCACCCTTAAGGAGCCCTCGGCCGTTGCCCTGGATAAAATCGAGCGCTTTTCGCCGGAGGAAAACGGGCTGTTTGACGATACCCTCATGAACGAATTCGGGGCGCCCACGGTGTTGGCCACCTATCTGGTTCGGGATGGATATGGATTTTCCGCCCCTGTTCAGGTCATGGATTTTGCGGGATATACCGGGTATTTTATGGATAAGCATTTATATCTGCTCAACCCAGGCCTGTCGAAAGAGGCGCTCTCCGCCTTGATGGACAGGTTGGAAACGGACGCGGATTTTCATCCCGAACATTTGGTCCTGTTTGGCTATAGCTTCGCCTGGACCGAGCTGGAGATGCTCAAGGTGAATTTGGCGCGGTTGAAGGACGGCGGGAAAAATCTGCGCCTTCATTTTGACGTCCGCTATTGATGGGAGGAGGATGGAATATGGAATTGATCCTCCAACAGGGGCTGAAACATCAATGGGCGGCCGTGGAGGCGGCGTGTCAGGCGCTGGAAGGGGTGCGCATGAGCGCCCCGGCACAGCCCTATGAAAATCCGCGGATTGATCTCGCGGATCCCAGGATTGGCGAAAATGTTCGCGAGATTCAAAGGCGTTTGCCCCCTGAATATCAGAAATGGACGCCGGCGGATGATTGCCTGAACCTGGATATCAAAATGGAAACCGGAACGGGCAAGACCTATGTCTATACCCAGACCATCTTTGAACTGCATAGGCGGTATGGATTCAATAAATTTATCCTGGTGGTGCCCTCTTTGGCCATTAAAGCCGGGGCGGCGCAGTTTCTAGGGGACGAGTATGTGCGCCGCCATTTTTCCGATGCCTGCGGATATGGAACCGAGATCGAACTCGAATGTCTGGAACCGGCCAAGAATCGAAAAAAGGGGCGCACGTATTTTCCGGGCGCGGTGGGGGATTTCATCAGAGGCAGCTGTCAGGACAGGCGCAAAATTCATGTGCTGCTGGTGAATATGCATCTGCTGGTGGTGAAAAAAAACGGTTTGCTCAGCCGGGATGATTATGGATATGGAGCGGAGGGGTTTTACCGGCCGCTGGACGCCCTGCGCGCGGCCCGGCCGCTGGTCATGATCGATGAGCCCCATCGCTTTTCCCGCGATCAAAAGGCCTTCCGGGTCATTACAGACGAAATTCATCCCCAGTGTATCCTCAGGTATGGCGCCACCTTTCCGGAAAGCGTTACTGGCCGGGGCAAGGATAAGGTTGTGGAAAGGGATTATCAAAACCTGCTGTACGATTTGAACGCCTGCCAGGCATTTAACCAGGGTCTGATTAAGGGGGTCACCAAGGAACACTTTGAACCGGTCTCCAAACAGGAGGAAAAGGTGAAGATTCTCTCCATCCGAAACAGGGAGGCCGTGGTGTTTCAGCAAAAGAGGCGGGATGAACCGGCCCGAACCTACACCCTTTATCCGGGGGATTCCATGGCCATGGTCAGCGACGCTTTCGAAGGCATCACCGTTCAGGCGGTTTCGCAAAATACGGTGGAGTTTTCCAACGGGGTGGTCAAGACATCCGGCGAGGAAATGGATGTGGATATCTACATGTCCTCCTATCAGGAACAGATGCTGCGCCTGGCGCTTCAGCGCCATTTTGAGACGGAAAGGGAGAATTTTTGCGGACGGGGCAACAGAATCAAGACCTTGGCGCTGTTCTTCATCGACGATATCGGATCCTACCGTCCGGATAAGGAGGGCAAGGCGCCCTATCTGCTGAAGGCCTTTGAAGGGCTGCTGAAGGAGCGGATCGAGCAGACCCTCTCCTTGCTTAACGAGCGGGAAGGGGAATACCGGGCCTATCTTGAGGCCAGCCTGGCCGATCTTTCGGCCTGCCATGCCGGCTATTTCGCCCAGGACAACAGCGATTCCGACGAGGACATCGCCCGCCAAGTGGACGTTATCCTGCATGGGAAAAAGCGCTTGCTCTCCTTTCGCCATGGGGACGGCCGGTACAACACCTTGAGGTTCCTGTTTTCGAAATGGACTTTAAAGGAAGGCTGGGATAATCCCAATGTGTTCACTATCGCCAAGTTGCGCTCCAGCGGCAGCGAGAACAGCAAGCTTCAGGAGGTTGGGCGCGGCCTGCGCCTGCCGGTGGATGAAAACGGCAACCGGGTGTCGGACGAGACCTTTCAGCTCAATTATATCGTGGACTTCACCGAGGCGGACTTTGCCAGGCAGCTGGTGGATCAGATCAACAGCGAGCTTCCTCAGGCCACCCTCATCACCGAGGAGCGCTTCGCCCAAGCGGCCGAAAAGCTGGGCATCAGCGCGGACGAACTGTTCGATGAGCTCTATGAAAAGCGCTTTATCGACCGAAAGAACAACATTCGCCCCGAAAACAGGGCGGCGTTTCTGGAGGAATATCCGGTTTTCCGAACCGGTTTGGCGCCCGGCAAGGTCAGAGACCGCAACAAGGAGCCGAGAGGGCCGGTAAAAATCAGGAAAGCGGTTTACGGCGAGCTCAGGGAATTCTGGGAACTCATCAATCAGCGCCATTTGCTGATTTACGACGCCGGACTGGATGATGAGATGGAGGATGTGGCGCTTGCGCTGTTTAAACAGCCCGGCGTGTTTGCGGATGTTGTCATGACGAGCCGCCGGGACAAGGTACGCAGCGACGGCGACAGGATGACAGCCGGGCAGAGCGCCGGGGCTCAGTACACGATTGCCCGGCCCATCCCGTACGGGGCGTTTTTAAGGCGCATCGCCCAGACCACCAACTTGCCGGTGCCGGTGTTGCACAATGCCCTGAAGCGCTATGCCGGGGAACAGGGCCCCATTGATCCCAGGTATTTTAACGAGAGCTCGGCCGGCGCCTTTTGTGCGGGCTTTCAGGTCTGGCGGACGCAAAAGCTGATGGGGCGCTTTCGGTATGTCAAGGGCGGCGCGTTTCATGGGGCCACCGCGCTGAGCTACCCGGACGGCACCCCCAAGGCTGAAATCGCCCAGGGGCGCGTTGGCGATAAAATCGCGCCCGGCACGCCTTCAGAGAAATATCTTTACGATGCGTATGCCTATGATTCTCCGCTGGAGCGGGCGAATATGACCGCGGATATTGAGGAAGTGGTGGCCTATGGAAAGATTCCCCGGAGAAGCGTGGCCATTCCCACCGTCACCGGCAGTTTATATAGCCCGGATTTTATCTTTGTGGTGCGGCGGCGTTCGGGCGAAAAGATGTTTGTTGTGGTGGAAACCAAGGATGTGGAGGATGCCACTTCTCTGCGGGACAACGAGGCCGCGAAAATTGAGTGCGCACGGGTATTCTTTGAAACGCTGTCTCAAGAGGGACGCGTTGTGTACTTTAAAACTCAATTGAACAACCGTCAGATTGCCCAGCTCATCGACGAGCTGCCGGGGGCATGACGGCAAGGGGTCCTGAGCATTTGCTCAGGCCCCCCCAGATCATTGACAAACCTATTTTTCTCGTTTGAGGATGCATGAAGGGGCCGCAGCCCCTTCATATTTAATCCGCAGAACCGGCTTTGCGGTTCAAGGTTGGAAGCCCTTTGGGCTTCCAAGTCGGCTTCGCCGACCGCGACGGCAAAATCGAAGATTTTGACGC
>DVJW01000200.1 GCA_018716505.1 Candidatus Faecaligallichristensenella faecipullorum
GATAATATTAAGTAAGTCGTTCCCGAGTTCCTGATGCTGCTCAAGGGCGTTATCGATTGCCCGGAGCTGCCGCTGAACGTCTCGCGTTCCTTCCTGCAAAACGACGGGTATGTGAAAAAGGTTTCGGCCTACATCACCCGCAAGGTGGCCGACCGCTTGATGAGTGAATACAACACCAAGCGCGAGGACTACCAGAAGTATTGGGACGATATCCATCCCTTCGTCAAGTATGGCTGCATTCGGGACGAGAAGTTCTATGAGCGGGTCAAGGACGCCCTGCTGTTTAAGACCGTGGAGGGCGAATATCTGACCCTCAAGGAGTATCTGGACAAGAATTGCGCCGAGGGCGAAAAGACGGTGTTCTATTGCAGCGACGCCAAGCGCCAGGCCCAAATGGTGGAGCTCTACCGCCAACAGGGCAAGGATGTGGTGCTGCTGGACACCATGATCGACGCCAATTTCATCAGCTTCCTGGAGTATCAGGAAAAGGACGGCCTGAAGTTCAGCCGGGTGGACGCCGGTTTGGACGGCTTGACCGAACAGGGCGAGCAGGATGAGGAAGCCCGCAAGGCGCTGGAGGCCAAGTTCCGCAAGGCCGTGGGCGACGACAGCCTGGAGGTCAAACTGGAAAGCCTGAAATCGGAAGAGCTGCCCGCCATGATTACGGTGGAGGAGCAGTCCCGCAGGTTCAGCGAGATGAGCCGCAACTGGGGCGGCGGGTTCTCCATGCCCGAGAAGCGCACCCTGGTGCTCAACAACAAGCATCCGCTGGTCAGCTTCCTGAAGGGCGCTCCGGAAGACGAAGAGACCACCCAGATGGTATGCTGCCAGATCATGGATCTGGCCGAGATGTCCAGACAGCCCCTGGAGTCCGAGCGCATGGTGCAGTTTTTGAAGCGCTCCAGCCAGCTGCTGAGCCGCCTCGCCGAAAAGCTGTAAGGCCTTTGAAACAATGGGGAAAACGGTTTTGAAAGAGCCGCTTTCCCTTGCTTTTTATTCGCGTAGGTTAATGTCAAGAAAAAAGGCTTGACAGCGCGCGGAAAATGGATATAATGGTACAGGTGAGCGTGTGGTAAGGCGAAAATGCTTTACAAGGAGGCTTTCCGCCATGGAAAAGCGGTTTGAGCTGGGCTGGCTGTTGGATTTTTACGGCCCGCTGTTGACCGGGCACAGGCGGGAGTTGGTCCGGCTCTACTGTGACGAGGATTTGTCCCTGTCCGAGATTGCCGAACAGCTGGGCATCAGCCGGCAGGGGGTTTATGACGCGGTGCGCAAGGCGGAAGCACAGCTCAAAGGTTATGAGCAGGCGCTGGGGCTTCTCAAGCGATACCGCGATATGCAGACGGAAATAGAAAATTGCAAGGCGCAATTGGATCAGATCGAGCCGGCATCGGGCTCGGAAGCGGCGCTTCAGGCCGCAAAGGACGCGCTTCGGCGCATTGAAGGGATTGAGAGGTGATTTCGTGGCCTTTGAGGGATTGACCGACAAGCTGCAACAGGCCTTTAAAAAGCTGAATAAGCGCGGAAAACTGAGCGAAGCCGACGTGAAGGAGGCCATGCGCGATGTTCGGATGGCGCTTCTGGAAGCCGACGTAAACTATAAAGTGGTCAAAGACTTCGTCAAAAAGGTATCCGAGCGCGCGGTGGGCCAGGAGATCATGGAAAGCCTGACCCCAGGCCAGCAGGTCATCAAGATTGTCAATGAGGAATTGACCGAGCTGATGGGCGGGACGGGCAGCCGGCTCACCTACGCGTCCCAGCCGCCCACGGTGTATATGCTGTGCGGCCTTCAGGGCGCGGGCAAAACCACCATGGCCGGAAAGTTGGGCGGGATGCTCAGAAAGCAGGGGAAAAAGCCGCTTTTGGTGGCCTGCGATATCTACCGCCCCGCGGCCATTAAACAGCTGCAGGTGGTGGGCGAGCAGGTGGAAGTGGAGGTTTTCGAGCGGGGTCAGAAAAACCCGGTGGAAATCGCCAAGGAAGCCATCGAATACGCCCGCTATTATGGGCGGGACCCGGTGATTCTGGACACCGCCGGACGGCTTCATATCGATGAAAAGCTGATGGAAGAGCTCCGGCAGGTGCGCGACAGCGTGAAGCCCCAGGAGATTTTGCTGGTGGTGGACGCCATGACCGGTCAGGACGCGGTCAACGTTTCCGAAACCTTCAATCAAAACCTGGGCGTGGACGGCGTTATTTTAACCAAGCTGGACGGCGATACCCGGGGCGGCGCGGCCATTTCGGTCAAAGCCGTGACCGGAAAGCCCATTAAGTTCAGCGGCGTGGGCGAAAAGCTCACCGATATCGAACCCTTTTATCCGGACCGCATGGCCTCGCGCATTCTGGGCATGGGCGATGTGCTCAGCCTGATCGAGAAGGCCCAGGAGTCCCTGGATGAAAAGGCCGCGGTGGATCTGGAGCGCAAAATCCGCAATCAGAGCTTCAATCTGGAGGACTATCTGGAGCAGATGAAGCAGATGAAAAAGATGGGTTCGGTGACCGATATCCTGAAAATGCTGCCCGGAATCGGCAGCAAGCTGAGCGATATCAACATCGACGAGGATCAGATCGCCAAGGCTCAGAAGAAAAATCAGGCCATCATCCTGTCCATGACCGGCTTTGAACGCCGGAATCCGGATATCCTGAACGCCAGCCGCAAGCGCCGCATTGCCGCGGGCAGCGGCACCACGGTGCAGGAGGTCAACCTGCTGCTCAAGCAGTTTGAGCAGGCGCGCCAAATGATGAAGCAGGTTTTGGGCAGCGGAAAGCGCGGCCGGATGCGGATTCCCTTTGGCCGGTAAGCATTCAGTCAGTAGCGTTTCGAGCGCGCCGCTTGGGCGGTTCGCCGCGGCGTTATGAATAGAAACATAAGGTTTTAAGGAGGACAATCATAATGGTTAAGATCCGACTCAAGAGAATGGGCATGAAGAAGGAACCCTTCTACCGCGTGGTGGTGGCCGACAGCCGCAACGCCCGTGACGGCCGTTTCATCGAAGAAATCGGCTACTTCAATCCGGTTTCCAATCCCGAAGCGCTGAAGATCAATGAAGAGCGTGCCAAGTATTGGCTGGGTGTGGGTGCGCAGCCCTCGGACACCGTGCGCGCTCTGTTGAAGAAGGGCGGCGTGCTGTAAGCGTCCCCCATGACACCAACGGCCCTGCGCCCCGAAGGGGGCGTTGGGCAGCGCGTTGCGCTGGGAGGGAAAAGCTATGCTGGAACTGGTGAGGT
>DVJW01000201.1 GCA_018716505.1 Candidatus Faecaligallichristensenella faecipullorum
ATTGACGAGCAGTCGGATTATGAGGAAATTGAACAGCTGGGCCTGGCCATTGAAAACACTTTTGTGAGCGAGACCAGCCATTCGATCTACATCGGAGTAGGCGAGCCCAAGCGCAACCTTTCTCAGTTGGGTGAGTCTTTCCGTGAAGCGCGCAAGGCCATCGATGTGGGCCGCACTTACCGCTCGGAGAGCCGGGTGTTTGTCTACAGGAAATTGCTCTTGGAACGTTTCCTGGCGGATGTACCCAAGGAAATGAGTCTTCGCTACAACGCCATGATGTTTAACCGCAAGACGGCCCGGCTGTTTAACGACGAAATGATTCATACCATTGAAAAATTCTTCGAAAAGAGCCTGAATCTTTCGGAAACCGCGCGTCAGCTGTATATCCATCGGAATACCTTGGTTTACCGCCTGGATAAGGTTCAGCGCATTATTGGGTTGGATTTAAGGGCGTTTGACGACGCAGTGACATTTAAAATGATGATGCTGCTGGGCAAGTCCGGAAACGAAAAGACAAGAGGACGCTAAACAGTGCAGAATGAACCCCTTTCCAAAGGCATACCCTGTCAACGGGCGTTTGGCGCCTGATGGGTCTTCCCGCAGGGCGGAGGCGTATCTTGTCCGCCCCGAGGGATGGATTCTGCTGAAGAGGAGGGGGATGGAAGCGTGAATAAACGTACAATTGTGGTGGTGGCGGTGGTGTGGCTGGTCATTATGGTGGCCGGGGCGTCCTCCGCCATCACCATGTATCTATTGGGAATGCCGCTGGCCTTTTCCGGCGAAGAGGCCGCGAAAGATAAGCGGGTAACGGATGAGGAGTATTCGACCATTCAGCGCTATCAGCGGCTGGAAGAAGTGCGCACCATATTGGAAAGGGACTATTACTTGGAGCTGGACGACGAGATACTCATGAACGGCGCCATCGACGGCATGATGGCCGCGGTGGGAGATCCTTATACCTTTTATTATACGCCCGAGGATATGCAGGAGATGAACGAGCATACCAACGGCCAGTATCAGGGAATCGGCATTCAGCTTACGGGCGATAAAAACGGTCAAATTGTGGTTACCCGGGTGTTTAAGGATACCCCGGCGCGCAAGGCGGGCATACAGGCCAACGATATCCTGGTCAGTGTGGATGGGGAGCCGGTGAGTGCCGTCACCCGCAAAGATGTGGACGAGGCCATTGCAAAAATAAAGATCAGCGAAAACGAAACCGTGGAAATTGACGTGCTCCGTGGCGGCGTGGAGATGAGTTTTTCCGTGGCCAAGGATCAGGTCAACATAAACCGGGTGGAATATCAGATATTGGAGAATAATATCGGCTATTTGATGCTGTATGAATTTATGGGCGATGATGTGACCGGGTTCACCGAGGCCATCGAGGTTTTCCAGCGCAACCAGGTGCGGGGGATGATCCTGGATTTGCGCGGCAATCCGGGCGGGCTTTTGGACGATGCGGTGGAAATTGCCGATCTCCTTTTGCCCAAGGGATTGGTGGTCTATATCGAAGACCGGTATGGACGGCGCGAGGAAAAATATTCCGACGGTTCCCGGTATGAAGTGCCGCTGGTGGTGCTTATTGACGATATGTCGGCCAGCGCGTCGGAGATTCTGGCGGGCGCCATACAGGACTACGGGGTCGGACTGATTGTGGGCGAAAAAAGTTACGGCAAGGGCATTGTTCAGACCATGTTGCCCTTCAGAAGCGATGGAGCGGGCATGCAGCTGACCACCTCGCGCTATTTTACTCCCAAAGGCCGGTCTATCCATGGAGTGGGCATTGAGCCGGATGTGGAGGTTATATTGGACGAAGACGTGGAATTTATCAGCGAGCAGGCGGATTTACAGCGGGATAACCAGTTAAGGCGCGCCGTAGAAGAGCTGGAAAAGCTTATTGAGGAGCGGGAGGCGGCCTGAGTTAAAGTACAGGGGGGAAGGGCATGGGTAAGACCCAAAGACGCTCAAGGCGATCGATCAACGCGGTAATATTGCTTGTTTTGGCGCTGCTGATGCAGTCCATACAGTTTATATCCAGCATCAGCGTTACGCCCTGGGCGCCATATGTGGCGTTGTCCTTGGCCCTGGGCGTAATGATCGCCTCGGTGGAGCTGAGCGGGCCAAAGACGGCTGTCCTGATTGGAATGGCCTGTCCCGTCTTGTGCTGGATACAGGGCGTGTATCAGATTTCCACCATGCTGTTCACCATGTTGGGCAACACGATTTTGGTCATCGGATTGTGGGAATTTCGGGACTTTTCCATCCGGGGACGGCTGACCAGTTTCTTATTGCTGGCGCTCACGAGGTTTATGATTTTGAGTCTGGGCATGGCCTGCATGATGGTCTTTTTAAAGGATCAGAGCTGGCTATCATCAATTTATACCGCGGTGTTGACCATGCGGGCCCAGGGATTTGGAAGCCTGATCGCGGCGGTTGTGGCCTATATTTGGCTGCGCGTGGCCGGTGTAAGCGAATAAAAGAAAAGGCGCTGTTGCAGGGGCATAAAAGCTGCAACAGCGTCTTTTTTTTGATTTGTTCAGGTGGTACCGTTTTGGGCGATCTGGCGTATTGAGCGCAGCAGCGCCTCGATATCGCTTAAATTGTTGGAAGGGCCGATGCTTACGCGCACCGCGCCCTGGGCGGTGGTGCCCAAGAATTGATGGGTTCCGGGCGCGCAGTGAAGCCCTCCGCGCACCGCGATGTTGCGCCTGTCCAGGGCGTCGGCCACCGCACCGGATTGGATGTCCTCCAAATTAAAGCTCACCACCCCCACCCGGGCCGCAGGGTTGCGTTCGCCGTAGATCGAAACGCCGGGAATGGAGGCCAATCCCTCCAACAGGGCCGAGGTGAGCATCCGCTCATGGTCGCGCAACTGAGCGCGCCGGGGCATGACCCAGTTGACACCGGCCAATAGGCCGGCAATGCCCGGCAAATTGACGGTTCCGCTTTCAAAGCGGTCGGGCAGCTCGCTGGGTTGGCGCATGCTCTCGGACAGAGATCCGGTGCCGCCCTCGCGCAGCGGGCGCAGTTCCACATGGGGCGCCACATACAATCCGCCCGTTCCCTGGGGGCCCATCAGGCCTTTGTGGCCGGGAAAGGCGTATAAGCTGCATCCCATCTTCTGGATATTGACCTGCACAATTCCGGCGGCCTGAGCGCCGTCCACCAGGCTCAATATGCCCTGCCTGCGCATAAGCTGACAGAAGTTGGTGACGGGCTGGAGGGTACCCAATACGTTGGAAGCCTGGGTCATGACCGCCAAGCGGGTATTGGGCCTTATGGCGGCCGCATAGTGTTCTGGGTTTAATATCCCGTTTTCCTCGGGTGCGATTAAGGTTAGACTGATGCGCCCCCGGGCCTCCAGTTCGCTCAATACCCTAAGCACTGAGTTGTGCTCCAGCAGGCTGGCGATCACATGGTCGCCCTGGCGCAGACAGCCTTTGATGGCCAAATTCAGCGCGTCGGTGCAGTTAAAACAGTGGATAATGCGCATGGGATCCTCCGCGCCCAAAAAATTTCCCAGCGCTTCCCGGCACTCCAGGACCACTCGGGCCGCGTTGAGCGCCCGCTTATGGCCCGACCGGCCGGGATTGGCGTTGAATTCGGTCAGCGCCTGGTTCACGGCCTGAAGCACGGAATCGGGCTTGGGATGGCTGGTTGCGGCGTTGTCCAGGTAAATCATGGATTCTTCGTTCATGAGTAAAACCTCCTCTCACATGCGCGGCGGCTGCGCCGTATACTATATTAGCGCTAAGATCAGGGTATGCGCGATAAGGGAGGGATACGAATGGACGAACAATTGTTTGGTATTGCGGCGTTCCGCTCCAGACAGCAGGTCATGCGCTTTGAATCCACATTGCGCAGGGCAGGCATTGGGGCGCGGGTCATCTCCACACCCAAGGACGTGGCCATTGGCTGCGGCTTGTCGGTGCAGTTTGATTTGCGTGATCTTAGACAGGTGCAATCCTATCTGAGTGGAGGGCAAAATACCAATCTGATCGGGGTTTATCAGGTCGACCGGCGTGGGGGCGGGCGGCCCAGGCTTACCGCCTTGTCCTACCGGTAGGCCTGTTTCAGGTAAAATCTTGTCGAAAATCATCAAAACCCTTGGAAACCCTTGGCGGGGCATTGTATAATAAGGTAAAAACCCTCATTGGATAAGGGGCAAAACGGTTATTGGGGTGCGGTTCGCGCCGGCTGAATTCCGTTGGGTGTGTTTCCCCTTTTCCATTGAGGGCTTACCGGGAGGATGCGCCATGGCAAAGCCGTTTCAGGATCAGATATTGGATGAGTTGGAAAAGTTGTATCCGGATGCCAAGGCCGAGCTCCATTTCTCCAATCCCTTTGAAACGCTGATTGCCACCATCCTCTCGGCACAATGCACCGACCGAAGGGTGAATATGGTGACAGCCCGGCTGTTTCCCCAATATCCGGATGCCTTTGCCATGGCCAAGCTCACTCCGGAGCAGCTGGAACCCATGATTAAAGAATGCGGCCTGTATCATAATAAGGCGAAAAATATCGTTGCCGCCTGCCGGATGCTGGTGGAAAAATATAATGGCCAGGTGCCCAACGACCGTAAAGCGTTGATGAGCCTGCCTGGGGTGGGGCAAAAGACGGCGGGCGTGGTGCTGTTGGCCGCCTTTGGCGATGACCAAATTCCGGTGGATACCCATGTGTTCCGGGTCTCCAATCGAATTGGGCTTACGCATTCCAAGTCCGCGGATGAATCCGAGCGCCAACTGCGCGCGCTGTTGCCCAAGGAGCGCTGGTCTCATGCCCATCATCTGCTGATTTTCCACGGGCGGCGCATTTGCCATGCGCGCAAGCCTGAATGCGAGCGCTGTCCCTTTTCAAAGGGGCAATGCCAAGGCTACGCCTCCAACGCCATTGATGGATAAAACCGCATTTATTACGCAAAAATGAAGAGGGATCGCTTGAAAAGGGATCCGAAAAATAGAAATAGGAGATAAACATGGCACTGTTTGTTGATATGGTAACCATTAAGGCCAAGGCCGGAGACGGGGGAAACGGATGCGTTTCCTTCCATCGGGAAAAGTTCGTTCAAACGGGCGGGCCGGATGGCGGCGACGGCGGCCGTGGCGGCGATATTGCGTTCATGGCCACTCAGCGCATGCATACGCTGATGGATTTCAGATTCCGGCGCAGCTATATGGCTGACAACGGCGAGGACGGTTCGGGCGGCCGGTGCACCGGGAAGAGCGGAAAAACCTTGGTTATTGAGGTGCCCCAGGGCACCGTGGTCAAGGACAAGGAAACCGGCCGGGTGCTGATGGATCTCTATAAAAATGACGAAGTAAAGGTGTTGCTCCGGGGCGGCAAGGGCGGCTTTGGCAACATGCACTTCGCCACCCCCACCCGGCAGGCCCCCAATTTCGCCAAGCCCGGGGAAAAGACCGAAATGCGCGAATTGCAGCTGGAGCTTAAGTCCATTGCGGATGTGGGGCTGGTGGGATTTCCGAACGTGGGCAAATCCACCATCCTTTCGGTGGTTACCGCGGCAAAACCCAAGATTGCCAATTATCATTTTACCACCTTGCAGCCCAATCTGGGCATTGTGCGCCAGGATGGATATAGCTTTGTCATGGCCGACATTCCGGGACTGGTGGAGGGCGCGGCCGAGGGCGTTGGATTGGGCCATGCGTTTTTGCGCCATGTGGAGCGCACCAGGCTGCTCATCCATGTGTTGGATATTGCGGGCAGCGAGGGGCGGGATCCTCTGGAGGACTTTGACGCCATCATGAAAGAGCTGGAGCAGTACGGAGATTTGAGCCGGCGCCCTATGGTGGTGGCGGCCAATAAGTGCGATTTGCCCGGCTATGAGGAAAACCTTTCGCGCCTGAAGGAAAAATTAAAGGACAGCGATGTTCCGATCTTCGAGGTTTCGGCGGCTACCCGCAAGGGGTTTGAGCCGCTCATGCGCGCTGTGGCGGCCAAGCTCAAGGAATTGCCGGAAATGGAACCCTTTGAGGAAGAGGATTTCATGCCCGAGCCCGAGCGCGAGCCCTTTACCGTGACCAAGGAGGGCGGCGTGTATGTGGTTTCCGGCCCCAGCATGGAGCACCTGGTAAATTCGGTCAACTTTGGCGATGAACAATCCCTCAACTGGTTCCACAGAACCCTCAGGCGCTGGGGTGTTATCGACGCGTTGCGCGAGGCGGGCGCGGGCGAGGGCGATACGGTATCCATTGAGGATATGGAATTCGATTTTGTTGAGTAATGAAAGATGACGGAGGAATTAAGGGTATGACCACCAAACAACGGGCAAAGCTGCGTTCCATGGCCAATACCATGGAGGCAATCTTACATATCGGCAAGGAGGGCATCAGCGACAACCTTTGCAAGCAGGCCTGGGACGCGCTGGAGGCGCGGGAACTGATTAAGGTAACGCTTCAAAAGGGCGCGCCCATGGACGCCAGGGAGGCCTGTGAGCAGCTGTGCGCCCGGGTTCACGCCGAGCCGGTACAGTGCATTGGCAACCGCTTTGTTATCTATCGCCAGGCTCGGGAAAATTCCAAGATCAAGCTGGAGGAGCTGTGAGCCGCTGATGGAGCGACAGCGCGGCCAACGCCAGGCTGATGAGCGAGCAAATCAGATATAAGGGATTGCCCAGAATCAAATAGAGGGGCAACATGAGCGCGCCGTACAGGGCCGCCCGTCCGGGGCGGCAGACGGACAGAACTTTTTTGGGCAGCGTTCGCCAGGCGGCGGGCGCTGTTTTGATGCCTTCGGGCAGTTCCAGTTGGCAACATTCAGGCTGGACCATCTGGCGCAAGGCTTCGCCGTCCACCAGTTTCAGACTGGGTGTATTGAGCCGTCCGGCCAAGGCGTGGGCAGCCGCGGTATAACGTCCGGTGTTCAGAACGACCACCAGGTGTGCGCCGGAGGCTTGGGCGGCATGATGGAGGCGCAAGAGCTCCGGCGCGTCCATGGGAGCAGAGCCCGCGGGCCGTTGGTTCAGCTCGTAAAGGGTGAGCCGGCCCTCGTGCTCGGAGAGGATGCCATATTTGCTGTCCGCGGGCAACGGACGCCGGGCACCCAGGCACCACAGACGGGCGGCTTCGGGTGCCGCCTGTTGAAGGGGCAGCAGGGATAGCTGCTCCATGATCAGATCCAGCTGCTTTTTCTGGGCCCTGCGCTGGGCGCGGTGAGGGTATAGCCGGTGTTGTATTCTCAAAAAGAGCGCCCGCAATAAAACGATGCTTATCCCGCTCATCAAGAGAGACAAGGGTAAGTTTTGGTAGATTCGCTGAAAGATAATCCATAGCAACGCGGTCAGGAATAACAGCAACAGCGTGCGATCCAGCAC
>DVJW01000019.1 GCA_018716505.1 Candidatus Faecaligallichristensenella faecipullorum
GAGGCCGCGTTTACGCGGCTGGAGGTTCGAGGACGGCCCAAAGGGCCCCGCAGAACCGGAACCCCAACCCGGCGAAGCCGAGGTTGGGGCGAGAAGGAAAATGATATCGGAAGCGGCCACTTGGGCCGCTCCTCGAACCGGCAAAGCCGGTTCTGCGGATTTCGAAGGCCGCGCTTAGCGCGGCTGGAGGTTCGCAAACGTTGTTTGCGAACCGAAACCCCGGCCCGGCGTAGGCCGAGGCCGGGGCGGAGATATGAAGGGGCTGCGGCCCCTTCATGCATCCCCAAACGAGAAAAATAGGTTTGTCAACGGTCTGAGCCGGAGAAATCCCTCCGGCTCTCTTTATTTTTGGGAATCCTCCGCAAAAGCCGCCCATCCGGGCGGTTTTTTCAAAATGTAGCTTGAAACTTTATAAAAACAGGCGTAAAATTTTTGAGGAAATTTCTCGGGAAAGACGGAGGAGGATGGACGTATGCAGATGTTCGTGCTGGTGCTGAATAAGGTAGAATGTCTTGAGCGGCTGCTCCAGGAACTGCTCAACGCGGGAATCACCGGCGCCACGCTCTTGGACAGCACCGGAATGATGCGGGTGTTGGATGCGGATGACCCGGATCTGCCCATTTTCGGTTCGCTGCATAAGCTGCTCAACCCCGAGCGAAAGGGCAGCAAGACGATGTTTATGGTGCTAAAAGATGAACAACTCCAGACCACCATGGCGGTGATCAACCGGGTGACCGGCGGGCTGGATCAGCCGGATACCGGCATCGCGTTTTCTGTGCCGACGTTGTTTGTGGAAGGGTTGTTGAAAAACAAATGAATATTCTGCTTTCGATTGCCATTGCTCTGGCGGCCGGCCTGGCGGTGAGCCGGTTGATTCGATTGATTCATCTGCCCAATGTGACCGCGTTTTTGATCGCGGGCTTGTTGATTGGACCCAGTGTGCTGGGAATATTGACCGAAGAGGCCACCCTTGCCCTGGATTCCTTTACCACGGTTGCCCTGGGCTTTATCGCCTATTCCATCGGCGGAGAATTCAAGCTCTCCTACCTCAAGGAAATCGGCGTTCGCCCCATTGTCATTACCCTGTTTGAAGGGCTTACCGCCGCGGTGGCGGTGTTTGGGGTGATGTGGGCGCTGGGCTTTGATCTGGCGCTCTGTTTGGCCCTGGGCGCCATTGCCACGGCCACCGCGCCTGCGGCCACTTTGATGGTGGTGCGCCAATACAAGGCCAAGGGCCCGGTGTGCGCAACCCTGTTGCCGGTGGTGGCCATGGACGACGCCCTGTGCCTGATGTGCTTCAGCATCTGCTCGGCCATCGCGGCCGCGCTCACCAGCGGTCAGGAGATGAGCGCCTGGGTCATGCTGGGCAAGCCTTTGCTGGAAATCGTGGGCGCTTTGGCCCTGGGCACAGCCATCGGCTTTGTGGAAATTATTTGCAGCCGCTTTTTCCGCTCCCGGGGCAATAAGCTGGCCCTGAGCATTGCCTGCGTCATGCTGGGCGTGGGGCTTTGCGAGATGTGGGGCCTGTCCTCACTTCTGGTGTGCATGATGATCGGCGCGGTGATGATTAATCTGGCCAGCGACCGCTCGGTGCTGGTGGAACAGTGCGACCGGTTTACCCCGCCGCTGTTCTTGCTGTTCTTTGTGCTGTCCGGGGCCAATCTGGATTTGTCCATTTTGCCTCAAGTCGGGCTTTTGGGCGCGGTGTATCTGCTCAGCCGCGCTGCGGGCAAGTGGGCGGGCGCCTCCATCGGGGCCTCGCTCACCAAATGCGAGCCCAATGTGCGCAAATATCTGGGGCTTACCCTGCTCCCTCAGGCCGGGGTGGCCATCGGCATGGCGCATATGTCGTCCACCGTGCTGCCCGCCTATGGCCCTCAGATCAACGCGGTGGTGCTCTGCGCCACGTTGATTTATGAGTTGGTGGGCCCGGTGATTACCAAGGTAGCCCTGACTCGGGCCGGGGAAATCAGCGCGGAACGCGCGTGATGGACCGCCCTTATGCCCTCGCGGTTTCGGCAGGTTTCGCCGGATTTCGCGGGGGCCTTTTTGCGCCCAAAAGCCTTGCTTTAAGGGAAAACCTTCTAATTTATGTATCATTTGGTGTGTGTCATGGGATTGTCACTTTGAGTTTACACGGATGTAAAAAAAGGGGGCTTTACGCTGGCCGCTGTGTATGGCATAATGACCATATAAAAGTATGGGCGCAAATCAATTTTGGGGACGATTTTTTATCGGTTTGGATCGAAATTGTGCGCCCAGGCCGAAAGTATGGCGGTGGATTCGTTATGAGAATTGGTATTGATGTGGGTTCAACCACGATTAAATGTGTGGCGCTTACTGAACAGGGGGAAATGGTCTACAGCTCCTATGAGCGCCATTTCTCCCAAATTATCGATAAGACGCGCGCGCTGTTGGAAGCGGTGTCCCAGAAACTGCCCCCGGACGAGCCAGTTAAAATGGCGATTTCGGGCTCCGCGGGCATGGGCATGGCCGAGGCCATGGATATTCCCTTTGTTCAGGAGGTGTTTTCCACCCGCACAGCCATACAAAAGCTATTGCCCGGAACCGATGTGGCCATTGAACTGGGGGGTGAAGACGCCAAAATCCTGTTTTTGACCGGTGGGCTGGAGGTGCGCATGAACGGCACCTGCGCCGGCGGTACCGGGGCCTTTATCGACCAGATGGCTACCCTGTTGGACATCACCCCGGAAGAGATGAACGAATTGGCCCAACAGGCCCAGCGCCAATATACCATTGCCTCCCGGTGCGGGGTGTTCGCCAAATCCGATATCCAACCCCTGCTCAATCAGGGCGCCCAAAAGAGCGATATTTCCAGCAGCATCTTTTACGCGGTGGTCAACCAGACCATCGCCGGCTTGGCTCAGGGCCGGCCCATAAAGGGCAAGGTGGCCTATTTGGGCGGGCCGCTGACCTTTTTGAGCGAGCTGAGGGCGTGCTTTGACAAAACGCTGAAGCTCACCGGCGTCTGCCCGGAAAATTCGCTGTATTTTGTGGCCATGGGCGCGGCTTTTTCCGCAGATCAGGTCATTCAAATTCCAGAGCTGATCGATAAGCTGGGCCACTATACCGCCACCGGCCGGTATAACTCCATCGAGCCGCTGTTCAGGAATGAGAATGAGTATCAGGAATTCAAGGCGCGCCATGAGCGCGACAAAGTGGAGCGGCGCGATCCCAAGGGCTATGCGGGCGAGGCCTACCTGGGGGTGGACGCGGGCAGCACCACGGTGAAAATGGTGCTCATGGACCCGGAGGCCAGGCTGCTCTTGACCGAGTACCGCCAAAACAACGGAAACCCCATCCCGATTATCCGGGATTTCCTGATGCACGCCATGGACGAGTATCCCAACCTCAAAATCCGCGGCGCCTATGCCACCGGTTATGGCGAAGAACTGGTGAAAAACGCCTTCCGCATGGATGGGGGGATTGTGGAAACCGTGGCCCATTTCACCGCGGCCCAGCGCTTCATGCCCGAGGTGGAGTTCATCATCGATATCGGCGGCCAGGATATCAAGTGTTTTAAAATCGCCAACCACGCCATTGACAGCATCTTCCTGAACGAGGCCTGTTCCTCGGGCTGCGGATCCTTTTTGCAGACCTTCGCGGGCGCCTTGGGCTATTCCACCGAGGAGTTCGCGAAATTGGGTCTGTTCGCCGACCGGCCGGTGGATTTGGGCTCAAGGTGTACGGTGTTCATGAACTCCTCGGTGAAGCAGGCCCAAAAGGACGGGGCGTCCATTGAGAATATCTCGGCCGGGCTTTCCATAAGCGTGGTAAAAAACGCGCTGTATAAGGTGATTCGGGCCACCGGCCCCGACCAGCTGGGCCGCCATATCGTGGTTCAGGGCGGCACCTTTTTAAACGACGCGGTGCTGCGCGCCTTTGAACAGGAGTTAAACGTCGCGGTGGTCCGGCCCGATATCGCCGGACTCATGGGCGCGTATGGCGCGGCCCTGTACGCCATGGCCCACAGGGGAGAGAAAACCGCCTTGCTCACCCGGGAGGAGCTGGAAACCTTTAGCCACACCGTAAAGGATGCCCGCTGCGGCCTTTGCGCCAACAATTGCCGGTTGACCGTGAATCTGTTCGGCGATGGCCGGCGCTTTATCAGCGGAAACCGCTGCGAGCGGCCCATCACCCACAAGGCCCCGGACGACGGGTTGAATATTTATGCCTATAAATACCAAAAACTGCGCGCCATTCAGCCGGTTAAGGGAACCCGGGGGCGCATCGGCCTGCCCATGGGCTTAAACCTCTATGAAATGCTGCCCTTCTGGCATGCCTTCTTTACCAGCCTGGGCTTTGAGGTGGTGACTTCGCCCGAGAGCGGCCGCAAGCTCTATCTGTTGGGACAGGCCACCATTCCCTCGGATACCGTGTGCTTCCCGGCCAAGCTCATGCATGGCCATGTGCAAAAGCTCATTGACAGCGGGGTGGAGACCATCTTCTATCCCTGCATGAGCTATAACTTTGACGAGGGCCTGGGCGACAATCACTACAACTGTCCGGTGGTGGCCTATTATCCCGAGGTGCTGAAAAACAACATGCCCGACGCGGCCAAGGTCACCTTTATCAAGGACTATGTGGGGGTTCACAGGCGCAACGATTTCCCGAAAAAAATGTTGGAAATCTTGAGCCGGTATTTCGACGGCCTGACCTTAAAGGAGGTTAAGCAGGCCTCAGACGCCGCTTATCAGGCCCACGAGCGCCATTTGGCCGACATCCGGGCCAAGGGGGAACAGATTATTGAGGAGGCCAGACGGCAAAACAAGCCTATTATCGTGTTGGCCGGACGGCCCTACCATGTGGACCCGGAGATCAACCACGGCATTGACCGGCTGATTACCTCGCTGGGCGCGGCCATTATTTCCGAGGATGTCATCAGCGACCGGGTGGAAAAACAGAAGGTCTCGGTGCTCAACCAGTGGACCTATCACGCCCGGCTGTATGCGGCCGCACGCTATATTAAGGACCAAAAGGATATGAACCTGGTGCAGCTGGTCTCCTTTGGATGCGGAATCGACGCCATCACCACCGATGAGGTGCGCGAGCTGCTGGAAAGCCAGGGGAAGATCTACACCCAGATCAAGATCGACGAGATCACCAATCTGGGCGCGGTGAAAATTCGGCTGAGGAGCCTGTTCGCCGCGATTGAACCGTAAAAGGGGGAAGGCAAGATGGCGGAAACTACCCGAAACAGTGAGGGCAGGATCCTGTTTACCCGCGAAATGCGCAAGGATTACACGATCCTGATTCCCATGATGGCGCCCATCCACTTTGGCCTTTTGCAAAAGGTGTTCCAAAATGAGGGCTACAAAATGGAGCTGCTCACCAATGACGGGCCCGGAGTGGTCCGGGAGGGCCTTAAATACGTCCACAATGATACCTGCTATCCGGCGCTGTTGGTCATCGGCCAGATGATCGACGCGCTCAACAGCGGCAAATACGACCTCAATAAAACCGCGCTCATCATCACCCAGACCGGGGGCGGATGCCGGGCCTCGAACTATATTCACCTGTTGCGCAAGGCCCTGAAAAAGGCGGGCTATGAAAAAATACCGGTCATTTCCCTGAACCTCTCGGGCATGGAGAGAAATCCGGGCTTTAAGCTGACTTTGTCCATGCTGCGCAAGGCCATTGCGGCGCTGGTATACGGCGATATGCTGATGCTCTTAAACAATCAGGTCAAGGCCTATCAGCTGGAGAAAGGGGAAAGCGAACAGCTGGTTCAGCATTGGATCCAGCGGCTGAGCGATCAGTTTAACCAAAACCGCGGGCTGAGCATGAAGGAAATGAAGGTCAACCTGCGCGCCATTGCCCAGGACTTTGCCCGGGTGCCCATCCATAAAACGCCCAAGGTGCGCGTGGGCGTGGTGGGCGAGATCTATGTGAAATATTCGGCTTTGGCCAACAACCACCTGGAGGATTTCCTCTCTTCCCAGGATTGCGAGGTCATGGTGCCCGGACTTATGGGCTTTATGCTGTTTAAGGTGGATAACCGGCTGGAGGATATCAAGCTCTACGGCGGCAACAAGGTCAAGTATGGGGTGGTCAACGCCCTGATGAGCTTCCTGACCAATATGGAGACCGCCATGCTGGAAATCCTTCAGGATTTTCCCCAGTTTGTCAAGCCCACTCCGTATCAGGAAACCAAGCTGCTGGTCAAGGACGTCATCGGCTATGGCAGCAAGATGGGCGAGGGTTGGCTGCTCACCGCGGAAATGCTGGAGTTGTGCGAGCAGGGCTATGAAAATGTGGTCTGCACCCAGCCCTTTGGCTGCCTGCCCAACCACATCAACGGCAAGGGTATGATCCGGCGCATTCGCGAGATCAACGAAAACGCCAATATCGTGGCCATTGACTACGACCCCAGCGCCACCAAGGTCAATCAGGAAAACCGCATTAAGCTAATGCTGGCGGTGGCCAAGGAAAACCTGCAAAAGAAGGTGGACAGCGGCGCTTATGTTAAGAGTGAGGCGGCTCCGTCCCCGGCGAGCCAGGATGCCTATCTGCATCAGGGACCCACGCTGACCCAGGCTTAGGTCTTCTTATAAAAAACAGGCGGCAAAACAAAGCCGCCTGTTTTGGTTTGGGCGTTATTCGCTGCCCTGGGTATCCTGATCGTCTTTCCTATCTGCCCCCGGCGATGATTTGGAAAAGGGCTTCCTTGGATGGGATATTTTCAATAGTATGCCGTTCACCGGCCCGGGGCACAATGCAATATCCCCCCTTGAATTATTTTGTATCGTGGATTTGACAATGGTAGAATTATTTGATAAAATAATTAAATGGAATGTTTATGTTGCAGGTGAGATCAGCGGCAATGTCCGCTGTTTTTTAACGCCTGGCATCATTGAGGGCAAAAGAGTGAGGGGGAATGGTTGGATGAAAAAGGGAATCTTGGCGGTTCTTTTGATCTGCGTGGCGTTCTTGCTGGCCGGTTGTTCGTGCAAGCATGAGCAGACCGAGCTGACCGGCGCGGTGGAGGCCACTTGCGTCCAGGAAGGGTACACCGGAGACACGGTATGCCTGGAATGCAAGGAAACGGTGAAAAAGGGCGAGGCGATTCCCATGCTGGAGCACACCGCCGGGGAACCGCAGGAGGTAAAACAGGCCACCTGCACCGAGAACGGCTATACGGGCGATGTGTACTGCACAGTTTGCGGCGAGAAGTTGTCCTCCGGCGAGGAAATTCCGGCCTTGGGCCATCTGCCGGGCGAGCGCTATCATGTGGTGGAACCCACCTGCACCCAGGTGGGCTATACCGGCGAGGTAGACTGTGAGCGTTGCTACCAGACGCTGGAGGAGGATGAAGAGATTCCGGCCTTGGGCCATACCCTGGGCGAGCCTTCCGGCGTGGTGGAAGCCAGCTGCCTTCAGCAGGGCTACACCGGCGACCGTGAGTGCTCGGTATGCGGCGAGATCGTGGAAGGGGAAACCGTCGCCAAGCTTGAGCACAGCTATGAGAACGGCGCCTGCACCGTGTGCGGATGGCGGGAGCCGGGCCTCTACCAGGGAGATGAGCGGCTCATGACCTGGGATGAGCTGGTGGACAACGGCTATGTGGTGGCGGATCAGGAAGGCGGACGCCGGCTCAAGTATATCGCGGATTCTTTGTACGGCACCTTGGTGGTGGCCGAGGGGGTTCAGCAGGTGGGCGACAGCGATCCCCTTTGTCCCGGCGGCGAGAGCAAGCTGGAGCGGATCGATTTGCCCTCAACAGTCACCACGATCCGCGCGGATGCCTTCAAAGACTGCCCAGCGCTGAAGGAGGTGCGCTTCTTCGGCCCGGTGAGCGATATCGACAACGGGGCATTCCAGAACTGCGTGTCGCTGGAAACCTTTGAAATTCCCCAGGGGCTGGAGTATATTCCGGATTATATGCTCTCCGGCTGCACCTCGCTCAAGCGCATCGTCATCCCGGGATGGGTCAAGGTGGTGGGCATGTGCGCCTTTGACGGCTGCGCTTCGTTGGAAGAGGCGGAACTCAATGAGGGCATTGAGGAGATTGAGGGGTTCGCCTTTGGCGGCACGGCCCTTCATGAGCTGGCCTATCCGTCCACTGTGACGGCGGTGGGGGATATGTGCGGCCCGTACTCCAATCCCTTGCCCAATTTGACCTCTGTGGATTTCTCCAAGGTCAGCATGCCCGTCTTTAAGACCTCCTTTTCGGGCTGCCCCAATTTAAAGACGGTTATTTTCCCCAAGGATATGGAGGAGACCCGGTCTTATATCTTTGGCAATTGCTATTCGGTGGAGGAACTGGTCTTGCCCGAAGGGTTAAAAACGTTGGACAGCATGTTCTATACCCATGAGCAGGAGCAGAGCCACCTGAAGCGCGTGGTGTGGCCGGCCTCTCTGCTGGACGGGTCGGCCCTGGGCGATTGCCCCGAACTTGAACAGATCCTCTATCGCGGCAGCGAGCTTCAGTGGGGTTTGACCTTGAGCAAGGATTTGTTCGAGGGCGTGGATGTGGTATTCGATTATCAGGATTGATAGATATATAGGCTTTCTGTCCCGGCGTTCTGCTTTCAGAGCGCCGGGATTTTCCTGTGCAAATCCAGGCTCCCTTGGAGATTTGCCTGGCGCCGGTTTGGCCTGGTGCTTTTCAAAAATACCCGGATATGGTATACTAAACCATAATCATACAGTATGGGCGCGTTTACCGTCGGACAAAGCGGTCAATAATGAACAAACAGGGGGATTTACTATGTTTTCCGATCAGAAGACCACTGTGGATGAAATGAGGGCGGCCTGCATAGCCTTGGTAAAACGCAAGGGGTGGGGCGACGGAAACGGCGTGCAGAATCCCCAGCATGTGGCCATGGCCATGACGGTGGAGATGAGCGAGGTGCTGGAGCACTTCCAATGGCTGAGCGAGGCGGATGTCCGCGCGCTCATGGAGGGCGGGGATGAAGAGCGCCGTGCGGAAATCGCAGAGGAAATGGCCGACGTGTTGATCTATATGCTTCAACTTTCCTATGCCCTCAAGGTGGATCTGGCCGCCAATGTGGAGCGCAAGCTCGGTATCGTGGAAAAGCGCAAATACAACGAGAACACGGAGAAATAAAAATGGATCAAAACAGCGAGGTGCGCGCCCTGTTGGATCAGGTGCGCCAGGGCAATTTGAGCGTCGATCAGGCCATGGAAAGGCTGAGGATCGAACCCTTTGAGGATTTGGGCTACGCCAAGGTGGATCATCATCGGGCCATCCGCCAGGGGGTGCCCGAGGTGGTGTATTGCGCGGGCAAGACCCCGGAGCAGACCGCGGGCATAACCGAATCCCTTTTAAAGCGCAGCCAGGCCAATGTGCTGCTCACCCGGGCCACCCCGGCTCACTTCGAGGCGGTCCGAAAGGTGGATGACCGCGCCGAATTTCGGGAGATGGCCCGGTGCATCGTGATCCATCGGGATTCCACCTTGTACGGCCTGGGCACGATTATGGTGCTCACCGGGGGAACCAGCGATATGCCGGTGGCCGAGGAGGCCGCGGTGACCGCGGAAACGTTGGGCAACAAGGTGGAGCGGGTCTACGACGTGGGCGTGGCCGGGATTCATAGGTTGCTCAGCCAATCCGAGCGCATCATGCGCGCCAATGTGCTGATCGCGGTGGCGGGCATGGAGGGCGCGCTGGCCTCGGTGGTGGCCGGGCTGGTGGACCGGCCGGTGATCGCGGTGCCCACCAGCGTGGGCTATGGGGCCAACTTCGGGGGCCTGGCCGCGCTGCTGACCATGATCAACAGCTGCGCCAGCGGGGTTTCGGTGGTCAATATTGACAATGGATTTGGGGCGGGCTATATGGCCGCGCTAATCAACCGGCCGCCGCGCGCCGGCGATCAATGAGCGGGAAATTCCAAACCAGGAGGATAAAGGGATGGATAGAGATAAGCTGGTCATTCTGGATTTTGGGGGCACCCAGAGCCGCGCGGTGGCGCGCAAGGTGCGGGGCGAACAATTTTACTGCGAGATTTTGCCCTGCGATACCCCCATTTCCGAGATTCGGAGCTGTTCGCCCAAGGGCATTCTGCTGACGGGCGGCGCTCAGGACGCTTCGCGCAAGGAGGCTGTGGAGTGCGCCCGGGAGGTCTATGAGCTGGGCGTGCCCATTTTGGCCATGGGGTATGCGGCCCGGCGCATGGCGGTTCAGTTGGGCGGCCGGCTGATGGGCGCGGCCATGGAAAAGCGCACCGCCCCCTTTGAGCCTGGCGAGGATGTGCTGTTTGACGAGATTTCCGAGAGCGAGCGCTACTTTGGACGGCTGGATGTGGTGGAACTGCCCGAGGGATTTGAACCCATCGCCCAGAGCAACGGACTCATTTCGGGCTTCGCCCATAAGGAAAAGCGCATTTATGCCCTTCAGTTCGAGGTGGAACAGAACGACCCGGACGGGCTGAGGATTTTGGATAACTTTGCCCGGCAGATTTGCGAATGCGACCCCTGGTGGTCCATGGAAGCTTATGTGGATCAACAGCTCGCTCAGATTCGGGAGCGGGTTCAGGATGGCAGCGCGCTGCTGGCCATATCGGGCGGGGTGGATTCCTCGGTTTGCGCGGCGCTGTTGCATAAGGCCATCGGACGCAGGCTGCACTGCGTGTTTGTGGATACCGGGTTCATGCGCAAGGGCGAGCCCGCCCTGATCCAGCAGATTTTTTCCGATGTCATGAGCATGGACCTCATGGTGGTCAATGCCCGGGGACGGTTTATGAACCTGCTCAAGGGGGTCACCGAGCCCGATGAGAAGCGTTATCTCATCGGCCGGGAGATCAGAAAGGTGCTCAGGGAGGAGGCCCAAAAACTGGGACGGGTGGACTATTTGGTGCGCGGCACCACCTATTCGGATGTCATGGAGGAGGCGGGTTTGGGCATTCCCCAGGACGGCGGCGGGGGACTGGGCATTCTGGAGCCGGTGCGCCCGCTGTTTAAGGACGAGGTGCGTCAGGTGGGCGAAATTCTGGGTCTGCCCCGGCAAATCGTTTGGCGCCAGCCTTTCCCGGGCGCGGGTCTGGCTGTTCGCTGCCTGGGCGAGGTGAGCGAACCCCGGTTGAACATGCTGCGCGAGGCCGACGCCATTTTGCGCCAGGAGATCGAGGAAGCCGGACTGGAAAAGCGCATATGGCAATATTTCGCCGTCTTGCCCGAACAAAAGACCCTCTGCTATCGGGATGGCGCGAAAACCTGCGAGCATACCATGGTCATTCGGGCGGTGAGTTCCTCGGACGGCCTCAATGCCAACGCGGTCCGCATGCCCTACGACCTGTTGGAGCGGGTGGTTTGGCGCATCACCAACGAGGTGCCCGGGGTGGGCCGGGTGGTGTACGATATCACCGGCTGCCCCAGCGCGGCCATAGAGTGGTGGTAAAGACGGTTCGCCGGCGGCCCGGATCCAACGGTGGCCGGATTTTTCGGGGCAAATCCGAACGTTTTCAAGTAGAATAGGTTAAAAGTTCTGACTTGATTGAAAACCTTCGCGCTATTTGATATCATGGAGTTGAGGCTGCAATATGAGCTTGTGGCCTCAACTCAATTCAAACTACAACGGCAAGTGAAGTGGAGGATGTGCGTATGCCGAAGGTGGCGTTGGTAATGGGCAGTCTGTCGGATTTCAAAAGCCTGGAGGGCTGCATCAAGCTGCTGAAGAAGTTTAAAGTGGAGACCGAGGTTCGGGTAATTTCCGCCCATCGGACCCCGGAGCAGGCCGCTGAATTCGCCAAAAGCGCCGAGGAGCGGGGGATCGAAGTGATCCTGGCCGCCGCGGGCAAGGCGGCGCATCTGGCCGGGGTGTTGGCCTCCATGACCGCGCTGCCGGTGATCGGCATTCCCATGAATTCGTCCACCATGGACGGCTTGGATTCGCTCCTGTCCACGGTGCAGATGCCCACCGGCATTCCGGTGGCCACGGTGGCCATCAACGGGGGCGGCAACGCGGCGCTTCTGGCGGTTCAGATGCTTTCCATTAAATATCCCGAGCTGCGCGCGGCCATGAAGGAATACCGCGCCCAGCAGACCCAGGAAGTCGTTGAACGCGACAAAGAGGCCATGGAGATGGCCGAAAAGCTGTGAGCAGCCGGCGAGTGAGGAACGCTGATTTTCAAGAAACGGGGGCATTTCCGAATGATTACCTATAAAGACGCGGGGGTTAATGTCGAAGCCGGATATGAGGCGGTTCGACTGATGAAGGCACACGTTAAAAAGACCTTTGACGAAAATGTATTGGGCGATTTGGGCTCTTTCGGTGGCTTCTACAGCCTGGAAAACAGCGGCGTCAAAAAGCCGGTGCTGGTGGCCGGAACCGACGGGGTGGGCACCAAGCTCAAAATCGCGTTTTTGATGGACAAGCACGACACCGTGGGCATCGACTGCGTGGCCATGTGCGCCAACGACGTGGTGTGTCAGGGCGCGAGCCCGCTGTTCTTCCTGGATTATATGGCCACCGGCAAGCTGGAGCCCGCCAAGGCGGCCGATATTGTGCACGGGGTGGCCGAAGGCTGCCTGCAGGCCGGCTGCGCGTTGATTGGGGGCGAGACCGCGGAAATGCCCGGTTTTTACCCCGAGGGCGAGTATGACCTGGCCGGCTTCTGCGTGGGCCTGGTGGATCGGGATCACAGCATCAATGGCAAGAACATTGAAAAAGGCGATGTGCTCATCGGCCTGGCCTCCAGCGGGGTGCATTCCAACGGCTTCTCCTTGGTGCGCAAGCTGCTGCTGGAAGACAAGACCGATCTTTCGGCCAAGGTGGAAGAACTGGGCTGCGGCCTGGGCGAGGAGCTTTTGCGCCCCACCCGCATCTATGTAAAGACCATTCAGCTGCTGATGCGCAGCTTTACCCTCAAGGGCATCGCCCACATCACCGGCGGCGGGTTTATCGAGAACATCCCGCGGATCCTGCCCCAGGGCCTGGCCGCGCGCATCAATCTGGGCTCCTGGCCGGTGCTGCCGATTTTTGATATTCTTCAGAAGAAGGGCTCGATTCCCCAGCGGTCGATCTACAATACCTTTAATATGGGCATCGGCATGGTGTTGGCCGTGGATCCTGAGGACGCGGACGCCATCGTCTGTCTGGCCAATGGCTCGGGCGAAAAGGCCTATGTGATCGGCGAGGTGGTCGAGGGCGAAGGAGTGGAGCTGGCATGAAGCGCATCGTAGTCATGTGCTCAGGCGGCGGAAGCAATTTCCAGACCATTATCGACGGGTGTCAAAAGGGCGAGATCAATGGGCAGATCGTCCAGATGATCAGCACCGCGCGCAAGGGCTATTGCCTGGAGCGCGCCTCTCGCGCCGGAATCCCTTCGGTGGTGATCCATAAGAGCGATTATGAGACCATGGAGGCGCTCAACGAAGCGCGCCATCAGGCGCTTTGCGCGGCCAAGCCTGATTTGATCGTGCTGGCCGGATTCCTGGGCATTTTGCCGCCCCAAACCATTCAGGCCTTTTCCGGAAAGATCATCAACATCCATCCGGCGCTGATCCCATCCTTTTGCGGAAAGGGCATGTTCGGCCATCATGTGCATGAGGCGGTCTTGGCCTATGGGGCCAAGCTGTCCGGGGCCACCGTTCATTTTGTGAACGAAGAGGTGGACGGCGGCCCGGTGATCCTGCAAAGGAGCGTGGAGGTCCTGGAGGACGACACCCCGGACAGCCTGGCGGCCCGGGTGCTTACGGTGGAGCATGTGCTCTTGCCCCAGGCGGTCAGCCTGTTCTGCGCGGATCGCCTGAAAATTGAGGGCCGAAAGGTCCGAATACTGAAGAAATAGTTTTTGAGGCACAAAGGAGGGCGGTCCCATGCGGGTGCGCCATTCAAAGGAAGCGCTCCACGGGCAGCCGCCCGAGAACGCGTTTATAGCCTATGACGAGGATGAGCGCCCGGTGGGCGCGTGCAGCATATCCGCCCAGCATAAGCCTGTGCTCTATCCGGAACAACCCTATCGCATTTATATCCGGACCGAGGGCGCGCTTCAGGCGCTGGATACCTTGCTGGGCGCGGCCACGGCGCGCTCGTTTATGTTGATGCGCGAGGAGGGCAAGAGCCGGGCGCGCATCTTCACGGCCTGTGCGCCGGAGGATTCCGAAAAGATGGAAAGCCTCAAGGCCCTGGGCTTTGAGGACGACGACGCCATGCTGCGACTGGTTCGCGTGCTCAAACCCGGCCCGGTGGGCATTCCGGTGCCCAGGGGATGCACGGTGGTCATGGACGACTTGGAGGACGAGGCCGAGCGGCGCTATTTTCTGGACCGGTTTAATCAGGTCATGGGCCAGGACAAGGACGATTCGTTCCTGAGAAATTTGAAGGCCCGGGGCCGGATTATGCGGCTTTTGATGGTGGACAGCCAGGGCCTGGTGGGCGAGCTGTTGAGCCAGGAAAAAGAGGGCGTGGCCAAGGTGATCTATCTGTTTACCGAGCCCAGGTGGCGCAGGCGCAAGGTGGCCAGCCACCTGTTGGAGGCGGCCCGGTTGGAGTATCTGTCCCGCGGGGTTGAGCAATCGGCCATGGATCTTTGCCGCTCTCAGGAGGGCGCCATGCGCGCCGCGGCTTATTGCGGCTATCGGGTGGAGCGGTTGCTGGTGAAATTCCCGGGCATAACCGTTTAAAAGGGCCAAGACAGACCCAAGCATTATACAAGCATTTAAGGAAGGATGAGCATCATGGCGAGACGGGCGTTGATTAGCGTATCGGATAAGACGGGCGTGGTGGAGGTGGCCCAGAGGCTTCAAAAGCTGGGCTTTGAAATTTTGTCCACCGGCGGAACCATGAAAACGCTTTCGGGCGCGGGCGTGAAGGTGAAGAGCGTTTCGGATGTGACCGGTTTTCCGGAGTGTCTGGATGGCCGGGTCAAGACGCTGCACCCCGCCATTCACGGGGGACTTTTGGCCATGCGGTCCAATCCCGAGCACATGCGCCAGATCAAGGAGCTGGGCATCGAGCCCATTGATGTGGTGATCATCAACCTCTATCCCTTCCGGGCCACCATTTCCAAACCCGGCGTGAGCTTTGAGGAGTGCATCGAAAACATCGATATCGGCGGCCCCACCATGATCCGCGCCGCGGCCAAGAACTGGCAGGATGTGGCCGTGATCGTGGATCCGGCGGACTATGAGGGCGTTTTGAGCGAGCTGGAACAAAACGGCGAGGTCAGCCGCGATACCAAGCTCAGGCTGTGCTATAAGGTGTTTGCCCATACCGCCCAGTATGATTCCATGATTTCCAACTATCTGTTCAAGAAACTGCCCGGCGATGAGCTGTTCCCGGATAGCCTGACGGTCAGCTTTGAAAAGAAGCAGTCCATGCGCTACGGCGAGAATCCCCATCAGAAGGCCGCCTTCTATCAGGAGCTCATGCCCGCGCCCGGCTGCCTCACCGAAGCCGAGCAGCTCAACGGCAAAGAGCTCTCCTATAACAACATCAACGACACCAACGGCGCGCTGGATCTGCTGCGCGAATTCGATACCACCGCGGTGGTGGCGGTGAAGCATGCCAATCCCTGCGGCGTGGGCGTGGCCGACACCGTGCTGGAGGCCTATCAAAAGGCCTATGAGGCCGACCCGGTCTCCATCTTTGGCGGCATTGTGGTGACCAACGCGGTCATCGACGCGGATACCGCCAAAGAGATGGCCAAAATTTTCCTGGAGATCATCGTGGCCCCGGATTACACCGCCGAGGCCCTGGAAATTCTGAAGAAGAAAAAGAACCTGCGGGTCCTGAAGCTGGACACCACCCACCGCGCCTACCCCGAGGGCGCCATGGAGATGCGCAAGGTGGCCGGCGGCCTGCTGGTTCAGCAGATCAACGACAAGCTGTTTAAAGAGGGCGAAAAGTGGAAGGTGGTCACCGACCGCGCGCCCACCGAAAAGGAGATCCAGGATATGATCCTGGCCTGGAAGATCGTCAAGCACACCAAGTCCAACGGCATCGCCATTGCCAAGGACAACCAGTCTTTGGGCATCGGGCCCGGACAGGTCAACCGCATCTGGTCCACCCAGATGGCCATCGAGCGCTCGGGCGAAAAGGTCAAGGGCGCGGCGCTGGGCTCGGACGCCTTCTTCCCCTTCGACGATTGCGTGGAGGCCTGCGCCAAGGCCGGCATCACCGCCATCATTCAGCCCGGCGGAAGCATTCGCGATCAGGATTCCATCGACGCCTGCAACAAGCACGGCATCGCCATGGTGTTCACCGGCATGCGCCATTTTAAGCACTAATCCAACTTGCTGAGGAGGCATTTTTCCATGAAGGTATTGATCGTGGGCGGCGGCGGGCGCGAGCACGCCATCGCCTGGAAGCTGAATCAGTCCCCCAAGGTGGACGAGCTGCTGTGCGCTCCGGGCAATGCGGGCATCGGCCAGATTGCCCGATGCTTTCCTGAGGTAAAGGCCACCGATCTGGACGGCATGTTGGATCTGGCCCGGCGGGAAAAGGTGGATTTCGTGGTGGTGGCCCCGGATGATCCGCTGGCTTTGGGCATGGTGGACCGGCTGGAGGCGGCCGGTATACCGGCCTTTGGCCCGGTGGCGGCCGCGGCCCAGCTGGAGGCCTCCAAGGTGTTCTCCAAGGGCCTGATGAAGAAGTACAACATTCCCACCGCGAAATACCAGGTGTTCACCGACGCCCAGGCCGCCATGGACTATGTAAGGCAGCAGGGCGCGCCCATCGTGGTCAAGGCCGATGGCCTGGCCCTGGGCAAGGGCGTGGTGGTGGCCCAGAGCGTGGAGGAGGCCGAGCAGGCCATAAAATCCATGATGCTGGACAAGGTGTTCAAGGAGAGCGGAAGCCGGGTGGTGATCGAGGAGTGCATGGTGGGCCGCGAGGTGACCTGCCTGTGCTTTACCGATGGCAACACCATTTTGCCCATGCCCGCCTCCCAGGACCATAAGCGCGCCTTTGACGGGGATTTGGGCCCCAACACCGGCGGCATGGGCGCCTTTGCCCCCAGCCCGCTGATGAGCCCGGAGCTCATGGAGACCGTGCGCAAAACCATCCTGGAACCCACGCTGGCCGCGCTGAAGGGCGAGGGCATTTGCTTTAAGGGCGTGCTGTATGTGGGGCTCATGCTGACCGAGGCCGGCCCCAAGGTGGTGGAATACAACGCGCGCTTCGGCGACCCGGAGACCCAGGTGGTGCTGCCCTTGATGGAAAGCGACCTGCTGGAGGCCTTTATGGCCTGCCGGGAGGGCACCCTGGATCGGGCGGATGTGCGCTTCGGCAGCGGAGCCGCGGCCTGCGTGGTGCTGGCCAGCGGCGGCTATCCGGTGAAATATGAAACCGGAAAGCCCATCACCGGCATTGAACAGGCCGAGGAAAACGGAGCCATTGTGTTCCATGCGGGCACAAAAATGGAAAACGGCCAACTGGTGACCGCGGGCGGCCGGGTGTTGAACGTGAGTTGTGTGGCGGATACCCTGCCCCAGGCGGTTCAGGCGGCCTATGCGGCGCTGAAACCCATTCGCTTTGAAGGCATGCATTTTAGAACCGATATCGGAAACAAGGACGGCTTGAAATAATCTTGAGAGGGCGCGGCTTCCTTTGGGGCCGCGCCCCTGAGCATTGACAAACCTATTTTTCCCGTTTGGGGATGCATGAAGGGGCCGCAGCCCCTTCATATTCAATCCGCAGCGGCGGCATGTACGCAGCAAGGTTGGAAGCCCTTTGGGCTTCCAAGTCGCCAAAGGCGACCGCGGACGGCAAAATCGAAGA
>DVJW01000202.1 GCA_018716505.1 Candidatus Faecaligallichristensenella faecipullorum
TTCTTGCTGCCTTCGGCAGCGGCCAGAAAATGATAAAGGAAGCGGCCACCTGGGCCGCTCCTCGCGGCGTACATGCCGCCGCTGCGGATTGAATATGAAGGGGCTGCGGCCCCTTCATGCATCCCCAAACGGGGGAAATAGGTTTGTCAATGCTCTGAGGCCGCCGTTATACGGCGGCCTCCTTTGGCTTTGCACGCTTATTTGCGCTGTCCCCTGCATACAATGGGAGCGAGGGGAGGGAGAAAAACGTGCAAAATTCCAACAGCCGTTTGAAGCTGCATACCGCGCTGATTCCGCCGGAGTCTGAGCAAAAGGCCGAGCCCAAAAGCGAGGCCTCCGGTTCCGTTGAATGGAAGGTCTTGCCCCATCCAAAGGCCGCGAAAAGGCGGCGCGCCTGGAAAACCAAGGCGTTCCGGCGCGCCGCCGGAGCCAGGAAAAAGACCCCGCTCACCCTGGGAGAAAAGCTCATGCGAAACGGCGCGGTGGCCTGCGCGCTGGTGCTCACGGTGATGGCGCTTCAGCGCATTGACCAGCCCTGGAGCCGGTCGGCCACCCAGGGGCTTCAAAGCGTGCTGACCATGGATCTGAATCTGGACGAGACCTTGGGAAAGCTGCAATTTGTCAAGGATATGATGCCCGAATCCGTGTTGGTGTTCTGGAATGCCGGGGGCCAGGGCAGCATGATTCAACCGGTTAAAGGCAGCCTGAGCCATGCCTTTGACGAACAGCAGCCCTGGACCGAATATCAATGTGAGGCCGGCGCGGCGGTCTATGCGGCGGCCAAGGGCGAAGTGGTCAGCGTGGGTCAAAGCGCCCGGGGCGATTGGATTTTGATGCTTCAGCATGAGGATGGGCTGCAGAGCGTGTATGGCTATCTGGGGCAGGTGCTGGTGGAAAAGGGGCAGGAGCTGCCCGCAGGCGCGCAGTTGGGCGTGGCCGGGGATGGAGAAAACGCACGGCTGTATTTTGAGCTCAGGGAAAACGGGGTCTCGGTGGACCCCGCTGAGCGCATGGGAAGCGGCGGCACATGATGATGGGCAAGGTGGCAGGCGTGCCCATCAGGGTACACGCGCTGTTGCCCATGATGGCGCTTTTGTCCGTGGCCTTGGGCCAGGGTCAAGCGATGCTCATGCTCAGCCTGGCCGTGCTGTTGCATGAGGTGGCCCATGCCCTGGCCGCGCGGTTGATGAATACCCCGGTGGAGGAAATTGAACTTCTGCCCTTTGGGGGCGCGGCGCGGCTCAAACAGCTTTGGACCTTGCGTCCGTCCCAACAGATTTTGGTGGCCTTGGCCGGACCGGTTTGCAATCTGTTGCTCATGAGCGCGGGCGCGGCTCTGGGTTTCTGGGGCCTGATGCGGCCGGTACAGGTGGGCGAGTTTATGAAGATCAACCTGGCGCTCATGTTGTTTAACTTGCTGCCCGCGCTGCCCTTGGATGGGGGAAGGGTGCTCTGCGCCCTGCTCAGTCCCAGGCTGGGAACCGAACGCGCGGTGCGCGTGGGCATATGGATGAGCCGCGCGTTGGCCGGAGTTATGGCCCTGGCCGCCGCCTGGGGATTGACCCGGGGCACGTTGAACCTGACTTTGGTCTTTGGCGCGCTGTATCTATGCGTGAGCGCAAACCGCGAGAAATTTCAGGCTTCAGGCGCGGCCATGCGCAGCCTGGCCGATCGCTATTCGGAAATCGAGAGACAAAAGGCGCTCCCAGTGACCACCTTGTGTATCTTGGAGGGTTTGAGCCCACGCCAGGCCGCGGCCATGATGCGCCCGGGCCGGGTCTATCGCTTCCTGGTCGTGAACGCGGCCATGCAGGTGGTGGGCATGGTGGAGGAACGCGAAATCTTAAAGGCGCTCATGCGGGATGATCCCGCCAGCATGGGGGAAATGTTGCGTCCCGCGCTCAGGCGGCATGAAGCCTGAATGATGGCCTCCCAAGGGCAAGCATGCCTTGAGGAGGTCGTTTTTTGTTTGTCCTGATGGGGACCAGGCTGAAAGTCCCTGCTTCTGACCGGAAGCGGGCCTTTTTTATGAAAAAGGGTTGAAGGGGTTGACACATCGAAACTACTGTGGTAGTATATGAGTGTAGAAACTACTATGGTAGTTTGAAAGGAGCAGGTGTCCAATGAAGTTGTTTGATTCCGAGATCAAGATCATGGAGGTGTTGTGGGCGGAGGGGGATTGCACGGCCAAGCATATTTCAGACCAATTGAAGCAGCAAATCGGATGGAATATGAATACCACCTACACGGTCATCAAGCGCCTGATCGGAAAGGGGGTGATTGAACGGCGAGAACCTAATTTCGTGTGTCATGCTTTGCTGGGCAAAAGCGAGGCTCAGCAGGCCGAGGTCGGGGAGCTGACCGACCGGATGTTTGACGGCGCGGCGGACAAGTTGTTTGCCTCGCTGCTGAGCGCAAAGAAATTGAGTGCTGATGAGATTCAGCGGCTCAAAGAAATGATTGATAAGCTGTAAATGAGGTGGGCGCATGAGCCTGATTCAAATGAGCCTGTCCGGCGGGTTGCTCATTCTTGTGACCATCGTCATTCGGGCGCTGGCGGTTCACCGCCTGCCCAAGGGGGTTATGGCTGCCCTGTGGGGGGTGGCCTGTGCGCGGCTGCTGATTCCCTTTGTTTGGACATCGAAGTGGAGCCTTTATGGACTGTTTTCCGCTTCAAAGGCGCGGGTGGCGGCCGGGGCGGGGCCAACGTGGACGGTGGTTGAAGGAGCCCAGGCGGGTCTGAATCCGGCCACTGTAAGCGCCGGGGGTACGGCGGCCTTCCCGATTTCCGTTTGGACGCTGATCTATCTGGCGGGGGCCTTGGGCTGCGCGCTGTGGTTTGGAGCGGCTTTCATAAAAAGCAGGAAACGGTTTCGGGAATCTTTGCCCGTGGAATCGCCGGCGGTGGAACGGTGGATGGGCGCGCACCGGCTGCGCCGCAAAGTTCAGGTTCGGGTCAGCGACCGCATTGCAGCCCCATTGACCTACGGGCTATGGGCGCCGGTCATCCTGCTGCCCCGGAATATGGAGAGGATGGAGGCGCATCAGATCGGCTATATCCTGGAGCACGAATGGACGCATATTCAGCGGCTGGATGCGCTGTATAAGGTGATTCTGGCGGTCTGCGGGTGTATCCATTGGTTTAATCCGCTGGTTTGGGTCATGATCGCGCTGGCGAATCGGGATATTGAGCTGAGCGCCGATGAGCGGGTGGTGCGTGCGCTGGATGTGGAAGAACGCAAGGCGTATCTGTATACCTTAATTCAAATGGAAGAGCGCAAGAGCGGATTTGCTCCCTTTTGCAGCAATTTCAGCAAAAATGCTCTGGAAGAAAGGATTGTTGCGGTTATGAAGATGAAAAATAAGTCGGTTATGGCCATGGTGCTGGCCCTGGCCCTGATGTTGGGAGCGGGCGCGGCCTTTGCCACTTCGGCTCCCCAGGTGGAGGTGTCGGTCCCTGCCGCCGAGGCGGTGGAAGGGGAAGGAAACGCCATGTTGGATCCCCTGGAGTATCAACAGACCTATGCCCAGTACGAGCCCTTTGGGCTGAGCTATAACGAAAGCGATGGGCGGCTCTATTATCAGGGCAAAAAGGTGCGCAACTTTGAAGATCTTTATCCCATTGACACGAACAGCTCGACGGGAACGGTATATCAAATGCCCGACGGCGAGGTGGATGTGCGCGCTATCCGCGAGTTGAACGATCCGATCAAGCGCAATCCAGACGGCTCTTTTGATCCCAGCGGACGCCTTGTGGGATTGGAGGCCCTTTCCCGGCAGGAGTTTGACCAGCGCACCCGCGAGCAACAGGAACGCAGCCAGGAAGAGACCGTCTACGTATACTCCATGGAAGGGACAGCGGACGCCGTGGAAGCCGTGAACTCCGCCGAGACGGTGGACGCCATGGAAAGAAGCGCGGACCTTGTGGAAACCGCGGGCTCCACCGAGACGGCAGGCGCCACGGAAGGAACGGCGGACAATGTGGAAACGGCGGGCGATGGCACGATTGATCCCGAAGTTTTTCAGGAATACCTGAGCTTTGGCCTTGAGATTTCCGACGGCGCGCTGTATTTCCAGGGCAAGCGGGTGCGCAACTTTGACGACACCTACACCTCGGGATGGCGCACCATCAGCGTGCAAAATTACGACGAGCAAGGGGAAATCGACGTCAAGGCGGTTCGGGAAGGCGAAAAATTGGTCGACCTGGTGGGCATCGAGGCAGTTGGTTAAAAAGAAGTAAAACTGTGGCGGCTCTTCCAAATGGAGAGCCGCCATTTTTGTGGACTCAGACCTTTTTATACGCTCCGCCCAGCTTGATAATTTGTTCCAAAAGCACGCTGAGCCTGCGGTGATTGAGTTCGGTGGCCACAAAGGGCTTGTTGTTTTTAAAAGCGTTGACCCCCACCAATCCACGCCCCATGCAAAGATCCCCGATACAGCTATAGGTTTCGTTTTTGCAGATCCACTCGATAATCTCCTCCTCATCCAAACCGTCCAGCCGGGCACGGGGCCGCTTTTTTCCCCCTCGAACCACATAGCAGAGGTTATGGGAACGATGGTAGTAATAGCTGTTGTAAAAGGTGACCTGATGAAACAGCTTTCGCATGCTGATTACGGTTTCGGGCAGGTACTCCTTTCCGATTTCCACATAGCAGGTATTGGGGGCGATTTGGGCAATGCGCTCAAACAGTGCCTCCAGAAAGGCCGGATACTCAATTTCGCAAATCAGGCCGGCTTTGGCGTAGAAGGCCGAAAGGTTGCTCTGCGTCCACGGCGGATCGATGAACAGCAGGTCGGCCCGCTTCATAAAATCCGGCATTTCCCGGGTCAAATCGCAGGATTTGGCCATGGAGCCGTCGGCAAAGGCGATTTCCCCCTGATCGCAGGGATGGCGAAGGTAGGCATCCCCATAATTCCAGTTAGAGATCATCCGGCACCTCCTGAACCTCCCATGACCGGCTGTAAGTCTGGTTTTTAAACAGCGCGGCAATGCCCGTAACCTGCTTAAGCCGGTAGACTTCTTCCGGATCCATGCCCAAATGGCGCGCGATTTCTTCGTCTCCGGCGCCTTGTTCCACCAAAGCCTGAACCAGATCGCCCATGAGCTCCACCTGATGCACGCCCCGGGCCCGGTTAAATTGAACCGTGGCGGCCATCCGCTTTTTCATATCGTGCTGAAGGACCACCACCGGAATTTCCTTGGCACCCAAATAGTCCCGAAAGATCTGATAGCGGTGAAAGCCGTCGATGATCACATACTTGTCCATCAGATCGTCGTATATGGTTACCACCGGAAAACAAAAGCCGTTGTCCAGTATAGACTGTAAAAGCAGTCGCATATTGTCCGAGGACACATTGTTGGGATTGTAATTGTTTGCTTGAACCTTCTCGATGGGCACCAACACCGGCTCCATGCAGGGCAGTTTTACCGTTCCCATCTTGGTTTGAATCTGGTGAATCATTCGATTCCTCCCAATTTTATAATGCGCAGTGAGTTCCTCCTGTTTGCCGGAAGTATTGCGCATGAGTATAGTATAAGAATAAAAGTGGTTTTGCACAAATAGGCCCTTGGGGCGCCAAGGGCAAAGCGCGCTAAAGAAGGCGCTTCCACTTCTCAATGGCCAATTCCCTGGGATCCTCAGCGTTTTCCACCGGAAGGTTGTTTTCATAGTCGTTGAGGATCAATTGGCGGCACTGCTGGCGGGCCACATAGTTATTCTCCATCTGGCGGGCAAATCGCTTTTCAAAAATCTGCTTTTTTTCGGCATCCGGATAGGTGGCCAGCAGGAAATCCCGATACTCCAGCCAGGATTTGAAATTTTTGGGCAGTTTGCGCACTTTGAGCATTCGGGCGTCTTTGCCGTAAAGGTGACCCACCTGAATGCCCTGAATGCGCTTCAGCAGCCGGTCGTAGGTCTTGGGCTCAAATTCGGGCAACTCAACCAGCGAGCGAAAGGATTTTTCGTGGATCAGGCTGGATACCCGTATATCCCGAATGCCCATGCCCTTTTTAAATTGGTAATCATAAATTCTGGAATATCGTATGTTGTGGTCGTAGATATATTTC
>DVJW01000203.1 GCA_018716505.1 Candidatus Faecaligallichristensenella faecipullorum
CCAGAAAGCCTGCTGCACGCTTTCCTTGCGGGGAAAATTGGTGTATACTAATAAGTGCTGATTTGTATGATATTAAAGGAGGTTTTCCCTATGGCATTGGTTTCGGCAAAAGATATGCTGAACAAGGCCGCCGCGGGTGGATACGCCGTGGGCCAGTTCAACATCAACAATCTGGAATGGACCAAGGCGATTCTTCAGACCGCGCAGGAGCAGAATTCCCCGGTGATTCTGGGCGTTTCCGAGGGCGCGGGCAAGTATATGTGCGGATTCAAGACGGTGGCGGCCATGGTAAAGGCCATGGTGGAGTCGCTGGGCATCACGGTACCGGTGGCCCTGCACCTGGATCACGGTTCCTATGAGGGCGCCAAGGCCTGCATTGAGGCCGGCTTCAGCTCCATCATGTTCGACGGATCCCATTATCCCATCGACGAAAACATCGCCAAGACCACCGAGCTCAAGGGCATCTGCGACCAGCTGGGCCTGTCGCTGGAGGCCGAGGTGGGCGCCATCGGCGGCGAAGAGGACGGCGTGATCGGCAGCGGCGAGGTGGCCGACCCGGCGGAGTGCAAGATGATCTCCGACCTGGGCGTGACCATGCTGGCCGCGGGCATCGGCAACATCCACGGCAAGTACCCGGCCAACTGGAAGGGCCTGAACTTTGAGGTGCTCTCCCAGATTCACGATGTGACCAACGGCAAGCCCCTGGTGCTGCACGGCGGCACCGGCATCCCGGCGGACATGATCAAGCGCGCCATTTCCCTGGGCGTGGCCAAGATCAACGTGAACACCGAGTGCCAGCTGGCCTTCCAGGAAGCCACCCGCAAGTACATCGAAGAGGGCAAGGACCTGCAGGGCAAGGGCTTTGATCCCCGCAAGCTGCTGGCCCCGGGCACCCAGGCCATCAAGGACTGCGTGAAGGAAAAGATGGAGCTCTTCGGTTCCATCGGCAAGGCCTGATTGGGTTTTACCCCTTGATATGGGCATGGAAGCGCTCCGCGTTGAAGCGCTTCCATTTTTTCTCGCCCCCGCGGTTGCGGCGGCTGGATTTCTGTATTATAATGTGGAATGAAACCAATTTCTATGGAGAACATGTATGTGCAAACAGAATATTCAGCTCATCGCCACGGATCTGGACGATACCTTGCTCAGGGATGATCTGACCATATCCGATTTCACCCAGGACGTGCTGTCCAGAGCCCGGGACGCAGGGGCGCGGGTTATTTTGGCCTCTGGCCGGATGATCCCGGCCATGATGCGCTATGTGGATCAGCTGCAGTTGGCAGAGCCCATCATCGCCTCCAACGGCGCTCAAATCTATGATCCCCAAACCCGGCGCATGCTCCAGGAAATCACCTTTTCCGCCGGTCTGGCCAAGGAGGTCTGCCGCGCGGCCGAGGCCCGCAATCAGTATATCCAGGTCTATTACGGCGACCGATTTTACTATCCCTATGAATGCGACTACGCGCGGCGCTACATGGCCTCCACCGGCATGCGGGGCGAATGCGTGCATCAACCGCTGAGCCAATTCATCCACCAGCCCACGGTCAAGCTTTTGATCTTTGGGGAGCAAGAGAACATGCCCGGGCTGAGGGACGAAATGGCCCGCCTGTTTGCGGGGCGGCTGAACGCCTATATCTCCAAGGCATTTTATCTGGAATTCACCCATCCCGAGGCCGACAAGGCCAATGCCCTGCGCTTCCTTGCGGATCAAATGGGCATATCGCCCCAGGCCGCGGCCTGCTTTGGGGACAGCCAAAACGATCTCACCATGCTGAAATGGGCGGGCATGGGGGTATGCGTGGCCAACGCGCGGGAAAACATCCGCGCCCAGGTGGCCCATAGCACAAAATCCAACAACGAGGACGGGGTGGCTGCCTTTGTGGAGGCGCTGCTTCAGGAAAACCGGCTGGGCACGACAGGAGCTTAGGCCGCCCTGGGAGGGATAGCGTATGGTAAAGGTAAAGGATCTGGTGGAAGCGCTCCAATTGGAAACCATTGTGCCCGCCAGAAGCAACAAGCTGCCCATTGAGAGCAGCGATATCAACCGGCCCGGGCTTCAGTTTACCGGCTTTTGGGATTATTTCGCCTTTGAGCGGCCCCAGGTCCTGGGCAAGGTGGAAATGACTTATCTGGAAATGTTGGACGCCAAGACCCGCTATGAGCGGTTGAGCCGCTTTTTCAGCTTTGACGTGCCCTGCGTGATCATCTGCCGCAACATCCGCTGTTTCCCGGAAATGGAGGAGCTGGCCGCAGCCCGGGGCATCCCGGTGTTCCGTTCCACCTTTGTAACCACCAAGGTGGTGCTGGATATGATCACCTTCCTGAACAACTACCTGGCCCCCCGGGCCACCCGCCACGGGGTGTTGGTGGACGTTTACGGCGTGGGCATCATGATCACCGGCGAGAGCGGCGTCGGCAAGAGCGAGGCCGCCCTGGAGCTGGTCAAGCGGGGCCACCGGCTGGTGGCGGACGACGTGGTGGACATCCGCCGGGTGAGCGACGTGCGCCTGGTGGGGGAATCCCCGGAAATGGTGCGCCATTTCATGGAGATCCGCGGCATCGGCATCATCGACATTTCCACCATGTACGGAATCGGCGCGGTGATTCGCAGCAAATCCATTGACATGGTGGTTCATTTGGAGCTCTGGCAGGAGGGAAAAGAATACGACCGGCTGGGCCTGAACGACGAATACACCGATATTTTGGGCGTTCGGGTGCGCAAGCTGGTGTTGCCCATCCGGCCGGGCCGGAACGTGGCCATCGTGCTGGAGGTGGCGGCGCGCAATCTGAGACTGAAGGAACAGGGTTACAACGCGGCCCGGGAGCTGGATAAGCGGCTCACCGAGCGGCTGGCCCGAGGCGCGGCCGGGGAAGACGGCGATCTTTAATCCCCTGCCCTTATACAATCTTTTACTTTCGTTACCAACCGCTCCGGCGGTGTAATTTAAGGAGGCATTCCAATGGTATACATCGGCATTGACTTGGGCGGCACCAACATCAAAGCGGGCATCGTGGATGAGCAGGGCAAGATCCTGTGCAAGGTGGATTGCCCCAGCAAGGTGGAGCGGGGGCATGAGGCGGTTATCGCCGACATGGCGGCGCTGGCGCGCAAGGCCGTGGAAAAGGCCGGCCTGACCATGGATGATGTCAAATGCATCGGCATCGGGGTGCCCGGCATTTTGGATCCCAAGACCGGCGTGGTCCCCTTCTGTGTTAACCTGGGCTGGCACAATGTGCCGCTGCGCGAGCTGATGCGCAGCCATATCGACAAGCCGGTCTTCATCGACAACGACGCCACGGTGGCCGGTCTGGCCGAATCCGTGGCCGGCATCAGCAAGGGCAGCCAGAGCAGCGTATTTTTGACCTTGGGCACCGGAGTCGGCGGCGGCATCGTCATCAACGGCAAGGTCTACAGCGGCGCCCATGGAGTGGGCTCTGAGTTGGGCCATACCATCGTGGAGTTTGACGGCGAGTTGTGCAATTGCGGCAACCACGGCTGTTGGGAGCGCTATGCCAGCGCCACCGCCCTGATTCGCATGGGCAAGGAGGCCGCCGAGAGCCATCCCGAGTGCATGATCTACCGCCATGTGAACGGCAATCTGGACCGCATTTCGGCCAAAACCGTCATCGACTGCGCCAAGGCGGGCGATCCGGTGGCTTCCACCGTGTTCAAGCGCTATGCCTACTACCTGGCTGTGGGCATCGTTTCCATCATCAACAGCCTGGATCCGGAGATCATCGCCCTGGGCGGCGGCGTTTCGGCCGCGGGCGATTTCCTGCTGAACGCGGTGCGCAATGAGGTCAATGAGATGATCTTCTACAAGGGCATGCCCTACGCGCGCATTGAGTTGGCCACCATGGGCAACGACGCGGGCATCGTGGGCGCGGCCATGTTGGGCAGATAATCCATTTCCCCATAAACAGAATCCGGAGCAGCTGCAACAGCCGCTCCGGATCTTTTGATTTATGCGTTTTTCGCCGGCAACACCTGGTCAATCTGCTCCGCCTTGCGGAACAGCAAGGTCCGAAAGCCCAAAAAGCCCGCGGCCTCCACATTGCCCGCGCTGTCATCGATAAACAGAGTGCGGGATGGGGTCAGCTGAAAATCCTTCGCGGCCCGCCGGAAAATTTCCAGATCCGGCTTGAGCAGATGCTGTTCCGCGGAAATCATGATTCCGTCAAACAGCTTAAAGAACGGATTGCGTCCGGCCACGCTGTAAAAGGCCTGCCGCGCGAAGTTGGACAGCACATACAGCCGGTAGCCCTCGCCCTTCAGCCGCTCCAGGCGCTTCACGCTCTCGTCCATGGCCGGGGCAAAGTCGATCCACTCTTCCATCAACTTTTCATAGGCCCAGGCCAAATCCGGATATCTTTCGCCCAAAATCCGGGCCACATGGCCGGGCTGTTCGGTGCCCCGATCCAGGGCCAGCCAGAGCGGATCCAAAAACAGCGTGCGCTTGACGCCTTTCCGCACTGCCGCATCTTCAAACAAATTTTCCAGGATATAATCCGGGTCAAACCGGATCAGCACATTGCCCACGTCAAACAGCACGCTTTCAACCTTTTCCATCGGTCTATCCTCCCCATAAAATTCTACGGAAAAGGGGGCGTCCTTTCGGGACGCTCTAGGGTGTTGACAAAGTCAACACCCTTCGAAAAAATGAAATTTTCATTTTTTCGAGTTGCATCATTTTCCTGTCGCCTTTGGCGACGGCCGGTCGGAGGCCGCGTTTACGCCGCTGGAGGTTCGAGGACGGCCCAAAGGGCCCCGCAGAACCGGAACCCCAACCCGGCGAAGCCGAGGTTGGGGCGAGAAGGAAATGATAGAGGAAGCGGCCACCTGGGCCGCTCCGACGGCGCGGCGTCAAAATCTTCGATTTTGCCGTCCGCGGTCGCCTTTGGCGACTTGGAAGCCC
>DVJW01000204.1 GCA_018716505.1 Candidatus Faecaligallichristensenella faecipullorum
TCCGCTTCGCCGAACTGCGCCAGCACCATGGTGATCGCAGCCGTCAGCGTGGTCTTGCCGTGGTCTACGTGTCCAATCGTTCCCACGTTTACGTGAGGCTTGTTTCGCTCAAATTTTGCCTTCGCCATTTCCCTTTTACCCTCCTTAAGTCTTCGCGGTCTATGCCGCCGTCCGTTGCGGACTTGAAAAATCTGTATGGAGCGGGTGATGGGAATCGAACCCACGTAGTCAGCTTGGGAAGCTGAAGCTCTGCCATTGAGCTACACCCGCACGCCCGCTATCATACGGCAAATATTGTAATAGACAGCGGGGATTTTGTCAACACCCCAAATCGCGATTTTGGCGAAAAAACCGAAAAAATTTTTAAACGCGCTATTTCTCCTCCAGATATTTTTGCAGCTTGCGCTTGACCCGCTGAAGCGCGTTGTCAATGCTCTTGACATGCCGCCCCAAATCCTCGGAGATTTCCTGATAGCTCTTGCCGTCCAGGTAGTAAAACAGCACCTGCTTTTCCAGGCCGGAGAGCATTTCCCCGATCCGCCCCTCTATGGAGGAGAGGTCTTCCTTGCTGATGAGCAGATCCTCCGGATTGGTGACCCAGCCCTCGGTGATCACATCCAGCAGCGTTCGGTCCGATTCCTCCTCGTAAATGGGCTTGTTGAGGGAAACATAGCTGTTGAGGGGAATATGTTTTTGGCGGGTGGCGGTCTTGATGGCGGTGATGATCTGGCGGGTGATGCACAATTCGGCAAAGGCGCGGAAGGAGGAAAGCTTATCCTCCTTGAAATCCCGTATGGCCTTATACAGGCCGATCATGCCCTCCTGAACGATATCCTCATGATCCGCGCCGATCAGGAAATAGCTTCGGGCCTTTGAGCGGACAAAGTTTTTATATTTATTGAGCAGAAATTCCAACGCCATGCCGTCGGCTTCCTGGGCGAGTTTGACGATCTGCTCATCCGTCATATCCCGAAAGCGTTCTTCTCCCTGCAAAAGGGCCCGCCTCCTTTCCTATATTTCATTCACCGCGCCGCATCTTTTCCAGCCGGGCGCGAACCTGCTCGGGCAGGCTGTCCATGATGGTGCTGCGCGCGGCTCTGGTTTTGGGCGCGGCCACGTTTGCGCCCGCGCGGGCCTGGTTCATCTCGTACATCAGCTCCCTGGAGGACAGCCGCACCGCCCCCCGGCCCATGACCACGGTCTGCTCCACCCCGTCGGAGGTGGCCACCCTGAGCTCCATGCGGCCGGCGTTTACCCTGGGCGCGGCCTCGTCGCACAGCCGCTCGATATAATGATCCGCGGTTTCGGCCCGCTGGGTAAACACCACGGTGAGCGCGCCCTGTTTTTCCACGGTGCGCATTCTGCGGTCCGACTGCCAGGCGTCGAACACCACCACGATTTTTTGACCCGAATAGCCGGCGTAATCGTGCAGCCGGTGAATCAGCGCGTCCCGGGCCTCGTCCAGGCTCTTGCCCTGGGTCAATTGAGGCCAGGCGCCCAGCACATTGTAGCCATCCACCACCAGCAACCGTTCTTTTGTAGCCACGTTACACGCCGCGCGCGGACATAACCGCGTACATCAGAACGCCCGCGGCCACCGAAGCGTTCAGGGATTCGATCTTGCCCTTCATGGGCAGAGAGACCGTGCGGTCGCAATTTTTGAGCACCAGGCTGGAGATGCCCTCGCCCTCGGCCCCGATGACCAGCGCCATGGGCCCGGTCAGATCGGCCTTGTCATAGGGTTCGCCGGCCATGTCCGCCCCGGTTACCCACAGGCCGCGCTCTTTTAAAAGCTCCAGGGTGCGGTTGAGGTTGGTCACCTTGGCCACCTTCATATACTCGGTGGCTCCGGCGGCCGCCTTGACCGCGGCCGGGGTCAGGCCCACCGACCTGCGCTCGGGCACGATCACCCCATGCACCCCGCAGCACTCGGCGGTGCGGATTACCGCGCCCAAGTTGTGGGGGTCGGTGATGCCGTCCAGCAGCACCACAAAGGGATCCTCCCCCCGCTCCTCAGCCAAATCCAGGATTTCCTCCACCGTGGAGTAGCTGGCCGCCGAGGTAAAGGCCAACATGCCCTGATGGCTGGGATAGATGGCGTCCAGCCGGGCGCGCTCCACCTCCTGCACCACGATGCCGGCCTCCCTGGCCTTGGCCACGATTTCCCGGGCCGAGCCGCTGAGCTCGCCCTTGGCCACCAGGATTTTTTCCATGGTGCGCCCGGCCTTGATGGCCTCCCGGATGGGGTTGCGCCCGGCCAGGATATTTTCGGGCATGGCCTCCTCGCGCCCAAAGGCGGGGGGCTCGAACCTTGCCGCGTCGTCCTGGGCGGCCGGGGGCACCTTGCGCCTGGGCGGAGCCACCCTGGGCCCCGGCGTCCAGGATTTTTGCGCCTTAAAGCGCTCGTCGCGGCCCATGGGCCGCTCGCGCCGGTTGTCATACTTGCGCTCAAAGCCGCCCTCGCGCCTCGGAGCCTTTCCGTACCCGCCCTTGTCGCGGGTATCCCTGCCGCCATTGCGGTTATTGTAAGCCATACCTCATTCCTCCACGGCGCCCAGGGCGCCTCTGTCGTTACACGGGGTACTACTTTAGACCCTTGATTCGCTCAAAACGTTCACGCATTTCATCGGCCCGGCCGCAGCTTTTTTCGCCCTCCGGACAGGTCCCGCCCAGGCACCCGGGCCCGGCGTTTTCAAACAGCGCGGGCGCGGCCTTGTAGGCCAGATCCAGCATCTGCCAGGCCACCTCCCGGATTTCCCACTGGGCCCGGCCGCAGCAGCGCAAATTCAAAAAATGCAAAAGCTCCCGGGCGTTCATGGTCACCATCATGCGGGTGGCGCAGGCGTTGGGCAGCACAAACCGGGCGTCCTCGTTGGATTTTTCGCCCTTGCCCAGGCGCGCGCGCCAGGCCTCATACCAGCCGCTCATGGCCTGCATCTGGCTTTCAAATTCCCGGACCGCCTCTTCGCCCAGGGCCTCAATGGCCGGGGGAATCACATAGCCGAAGCCCTGCTCCCCGCCCTGGGCCACATACCGCTGGGACTGAACCGAAAAGCTGGCGATGCGGTGGCGGGTAATCTGGGCCAGAAAGCTTCTGGACACCCCTTCGATGCCGAAGGTAAAGGCGGCGTGCTCGATCACCGAAAGATGGCCCATGCCGGTCACCTTTTTGATAAAGGCGGTCTGATCCCGCTGTTCCACCCTGGCCTCCAGCGCCTCCAGATCCGACTGTGAATAGCACAGCCTGGCGGCCATGGACACCAAATTTTCCGGGACCGGGGTATATTGCAGCAGTTTTACCTTGGGCTTTACCTGGGGCATTGCGGTTCCTCCTGTGCGTTCAAAACGACGGCCATGAGCTCGTTAAGCCGCTGGCTGCGTCCGTTGTAATATAAATAGCCGATCAGCGCCTCAAACCCGGTGGCCGAATGGTACTCGGCCCGGTCGGCGTGGCGGGACGGGGTCTGCTTGGCGTTGCGCGCCCGGCGCACCACCGCGGCCTCCTCCTCGGTGAGCAGGCCTGAAATCCTTTGAAGGTGGCCGGCCTGGGCATGGGCGCACACCTTGTCCACCGCGGCGCGGTGCAGCGTCTTCATGCGTCCGCCCCGGCGAACCAGACTTTCCCGCACGTAGATTTCAAACACCGCGTCCCCCAAATAGGCCAGCTCCAGCGAGCCCGGCATGGCCTGGCCCTTCCCGGCCTCCAGCGCAATTTCCAAAGACGATAGCCTCCCGCCTGCCAAGGGCAGTGTAAATAATTTTCCGTCATCATATTATATCTGTTTTTTCGCATGGCGTCAAATCAGGCCATGTTATGCGGGAAAAGTTTACCGGAGAAGAAATTAAAAAAGAAGCCTGTTTCAGCTTCGTTTATGGGAAAAGATATGCCTTTTGAATGGGATGTATTTTCCCTTTGCAAAGGGAAGCGAAACTCCCCCTGGCGGGGGAGCGGTTTTTTTATGGAGGGGCCAGGGGGAGGTTTCCGTTTTTTCGCCCGCGACGTTTGATACGTCGCGGGTACGGGGCGCAAATCTACGATTTTAGTGCCCCTAGTCGGGCTAACGCCCTCCCTCAATCTGCTCCCCCTAGGCCCCTCCAATTAACCGCCCGCGCCAGACGTTGGTCTGTCGCGGGTACGGGCTTGCGGAGCCCTTCGGGCTGTCCTCAGCCCTAGTCGAGCCTTTCGGCTCTCCCTTACCACCCCTACCCCCTCCAGCGGTTTTGGGGCAACGTTCGCTCCGCTATTGGCTATCGAAGTTTGCCGTGCCAGGCACGGCAAGATAAAGGCTAAGGCCCTGACCTTTAGTGCCCCGCGCTATGGCGGATATTCGCCCCGACTCAACTTCGTGAATCGGGTTGGAAATCCCATCCTGTTTCATTCGTCCGTCCATTCGATTTTTCCGTGTTTCCGCTCATATTCGTCAATACACTTTTTGATTAAGGAAAGCAATAGCCCATTCATCGAACGGTCGTCGCTCTTGGCCACATAATCGAAACGGCGCAGCAGATCCTCATCAATTCTCAATGATAAATGCTTTATCTTTTTGCTCTCCTTCACGCGCCGCCTCACCTCGAACCTAATATACATTTATTTTAGGTTCAAAATGTGGTATTATGCGATTGTGAACCCATTTTAGGTTCATAAAATTCTTTGTAGAGGGGAGACAAATATGCGTGTGGCCGTCATCGGATCGCGAGGACTTACGGTGCCAAATTTAAAGGATTATCTACCACCAGATACCAGGGAAATTATATCTGGTGGCGCGAGCGGAATCGATGCCTGCGCTCGATTCTATGCACTTCAAAATAACTTACCTTTAAGGGAATTTTTGCCCGATTATACAAGGTATGGGCGATCTGCCCCACTGAAAAGAAATCTACAGATTATTAAAAACTCTGATTTGGTGCTCGCCTTTTGGGACGGAACTTCCCGTGGTACTGCTTTTGTAATACGCAACTGTCATGCCTTGGGGATTCCATGCCGAGTCTATATGAAGCGCCATTCTTAAAAAAATCCGGCGCCCGCCCGGGCTCCATGCCCCAGCGGACGCCGCATATCCTCTTTAATTTATTCGCCCATCAGTTTCAGCAGGTTGGCGTAGGCGTCGTCCCAGCCCTCCTGGCGCTCAGGCAGATATTCCTGAGTGGGGAAGGAAACGCGCACCACCTCGCGCAGCTGATCCAAGCCGGAAATCTCGCCCAGGGCCATGGCCTGCACCAGCAGGTTGCCGATGGCCGTGCCCTCCGAGGGGCCGGCCACCACCGGGCGTCCGATGGCCGAGGCGGTGAACTTGTTGAGCATTTCGTTCTTGCTGCCGCCGCCCACGATGTGCAGCACATCCACATGCTTGCCCAACAGATCCTTTTCCAGCCGCTCCACGCCCCAGCGGTACTTGAGGGCCAGGCTCTCGTAGACAACCCGGGAAATCTCGCCCCGGCTCTGGGGCACTTCCTGATGGGTCTCGCGGCAATATTCCTGGATGCGCGCCGGCATGTTGCCCGGGGCCATGAAGCGCGGGTCGTCCACATCGATCTGGGCCATGAAGGGCTTGGCGCCCTCGGCCATCTTCACCAGGCCCGCGAAGTCCACTGCGTCGGCGCGGCGGTCCCATTCGCGCTTGCATTCCTGGATGATCCAAAGGCCCATGATGTTCTTGAGCAGCCGGGTGGTGCCGGAAATGCCGCCCTCGTTGGTGTAGTTGGCGGCCATGACCTCGGGGGAGATCACCGGATGGGGCATTTCCGCGCCCAACAGCGACCAGGTGCCCGAGCTCAGGTAGGCGAAGGTGGCGTCCTTTTGGGCGGGCACCGAGGCCACGGCCGAGGCGGTGTCATGGGAGCCCACCGCGATCACCGGAATCGCGCCCACGCCCAGCTCTTCCTGAATCTGGCCCAGCAGATGGCCGCGCACCGTGCCCGCGGGCTGGATACCGGTGAGCATGCCGGTGGGGATGTTCAGCTTTTCCAGCAGATCCTTGGCCCAATCGCGGGTGCGCGGGTTGATCATCTGGGAGGTGGAGGCGATGGTGTACTCGGTGGCCATCTCGCCGGTGAAGAAATAGGCCAACAGGTCGGGCACAAACAGCATGGTCTTGGCCGCGTCCAAGGCTGGGTCGCCCTCCAGGCGCATGGCGAGCAGCTGGTACAGGGTATTGAAGTTCATAAAGGCCAGGCCGGTTTCCTCAAAGATCTTGTCCTTGGGCACGATTTCAAAGGCCTTTTCCATGACGCCCTCGGTGCGGCTGTCCCGGTAGTGCACCGGAATGCCCATCAGGTCGCCGTTTTTGTTGAGCAGCCCAAAGTCCACGCCCCAGGTGTCGATGCCGATGCCGTCGATCTTGAGGCCCGCGCGCTGGGCCTTGAGCAGGCCGGCCTTCATCTCAAAGAACTCGCGCTGTATATCCCAGCAGAAGCGCCGGCACAGTTGAACCGGCTCGTTCAAAAACCGGTGCAGCTCGCTGATTTCAATCTTTTTGCCGTCAAATTCGCCCAACATGGCCCGGCCGCTGGACGCGCCCAGGTCATAGGCCATAAGATTCAATTTTGCCACAGAAATGCCTCCAAACTCAATGGCCCCCACGCGGGCCATGTATTCTTTACCTATAGTATACCAATTCGCCCGGCCATTCTCAACTGTTTTTTAACTCGGAAGCGCCCCCTGGCCTTATTCAAATTATGCAGCGCGATTTTTCCCCCGATTTCCCAGCCCGTCCACCGGATTATCCACACGAGAAATTGAGATAAATAAGCAAAAACACCAGGTTATCCACAATTCAGGTTCTTTTTCCACAGAGTTATCCACAGTTTCAACGATTCCCCACAGGAATTTGGGCTGGGCCTGTGGATTTACCTGGATGATTTCCGAAATTCTGCCGCCAAAATTCCCGTGATTTCCCCAAAAAATGACACAATTACCGATTATTTTCATATTTTCCCCACAATTATACGGAGTTTTGCCTGGATATTCCGCACATAATGGGGCTTGTGCACAGTTTTTCCACTGTATGGCCATATTTGTGCATAACCCACCCTTGAATCCGGAAAATTCGCCTTCCATTTTGGCTTTCGCGCTCACATAATCTTGCATTTCATGAATTTTTATGCAATTATTTCCCAACCTGTTTGCGCTTTTCCGAGGAAAATTGCCCAGAAAAAAAGCGCGGATGCAGCCACACAGAGCCGCTGTCCGCGCAAAAATTTATCCCTCGATCAGCCGCAGGGAGGGCTGGGCGTTCAAGTCCAGGCCGGCCAGCTCGCCCCGCATCATCCGGTAAAAGGCCGCGCTGGCAATCATGGCCGCGTTGTCGGTGCACAGGATGGCCGGGGGCATAAACACCTTGAGCCCGGCCGCCTCGCCCCGCCGCTGAATTTCCCGCCTGAGCAGCCGGTTGGCGGCCACCCCGCCCGCCAGGGCCAGGTTCCCGCAGCCGCTCTCCTGCGCCGCGGCCACGGCCTTTCCGGCCAGCACGTCCACCACCGCCCGCCTGAAGGAGGCGGCAAAATCCTGGGCGTTGATCTTATGGCCCTGCTGGCGCAGCTTATGGGCCTGGTTGATAACTGCGGTCTTGAGCCCGCTGAAGGAAAAATCGTATTTGCCCTCGGTGGTCACCTTGGGGAAGCGGTAGGCATGATCGTCGCCCTCCTCGGCCAGCTTGTCCAGCAGCGGGCCGCCGGGATAGGGAATATCCAGCACCCGGGCCACCTTGTCAAAGGCCTCGCCCGCCGCGTCGTCCATGGTTTGACCCAGCAAGGTGTATTCGCCATAATGGTCCACCCGCACCAGATGGCTATGCCCCCCCGAGGCCACCAGGCACACCATGGGCGGCTCCAAATCCGGATGGGCGATATAGTTGGCGCTCACATGGCCCTCGATATGATTCACCGGGATCAGCGGCTTATCCAGGGCATAGGCCAGCGCCTTGGCCGAGGCCACCCCGGTGAGCAGCGCGCCCACCAAACCGGGCCCATAGGTCACGGCAATGGCGTCGATATCGTCAAAGCCCATTTGGGCCTGGGAAAGCGCCTGTTCGATCATGGGATCCACGGCTTCCACATGCATGCGCGAGGCAATCTCGGGCACCACCCCGCCGTACAGGGCGTGCAGCGCGATCTGGGAGGAAATGGCGTTGGAGCGCATGACCCGCCCATCCTCCACCACCGCGGCCGCGGTCTCGTCACAGGACGACTCAATGGCCAAAATGCGCGCCTTGCCCCTTGCCCTGAGCGCCTCCAGGCGCTGCTTCATTCGTTCTTCATACCGCATTCGGGTTTCCTCCCCTGTCAAATCGTCTGGCAATTTTGCGCGCCAACAGGCCCACGGCCAGGTAGACCAGCACCAATCCGCCCAGCATAAACACGCCGATTCTCAGGGCCATGCCCGCGAAAAAGGATTCGGGATACAGCCGGATCAGCAGATCCTGGGCGCTGAGCAGCCAAAGATCGTTGGTGAACAGCAGGTGATGGAAGGTCAAAAACGCGCTTTCAAAATCCACCGCCACGGCCAGGGCGCCCACCGCCAGCAATCCGGCCCACAGAAACGCGCAGCGCCGGCAGGCCCGAACCGCCTCCTCGCCCCTTCTGCCCCGGGCCAGCGCCCAGCCCACCACAATCAGCGCCACGGCCCCGGCCATGGCCCAGCGGCAGACCTGTCTTTCCAGGGCAAAGAGCGCGCGCACATCCACCATATGATCGATTTCCCGCTGGGTAAAACCGCCCAGGGCGGCCTGGGTCTCCCCATCCAGGGCCAGATCGTCCCTGCGGGCAAACAAATAATCCGCGCACACCCAATCGGCCGCGCGCACCGCCTCCGGAAACTCGCTCACCAGCGGAGTCTCCAGCCTTTTTTGCAGATTCCAATAGGCGTCTCCGCTGGCCGTGGCCCATTCAAAGCCCGACAGCATAATGCCCAACCCCAGACACATGAGCCCCAAGGTCAGCGCCAGGCGCGCCATCCATTTTTTCATTCCAAACGACCCCACCTTTCGCCCAGCGCTGCCCGGGCCGGGGCCGCCTCCAGCCCCTTCAGGGAGAGGGGCAGGCATATCAGCGGATACAGCCCCTGCTCCAGCCCGTTCAGGCTCAGATTTTCCAGGATCCAACAACCGGCTTCCAGAAGCGTTTGATGAACCGCGAGCTCCTCGCCGCCGGAACCAATGCTGAGGGCGTCGATGCCCACCAGGCGCACGCCCCTTTGAAGCAAAAACCTCGCCTGTTCAAGGCCCAGGCCCCGGCCCGAATCATCCCGAATCAGCACCCGCCGGATTCCAAGGGGAACGCTTTGAAGACAAGGCAGTTCCACCAGCGCGGCGGGCCCATTGAGGGCCTCCAGCGGGGCCTGATCCACGCCCGCTCCCCGGGCAAACACATGGGCGGGCGCGTCCAAATGGGTGCCGCAATGGCAGCCCATCCGAAATTCACTCAGCCGGTAGCCCTGCTCCTCCACGCGCTGAATCTCGCGGGCCTCAAAGGGCGGGTCTCCGGGATAGACGCGCATCCCCTCGGCCCAGGGCCGGCTGATATCGGTCAACGCGCCCGTCTTCCCCTGGGTCATGACGTAAAACGAAACGCCCGTTGGGGAGACGAAGGCGTCGGAAAGCTCGAACCCGGCCCGGCCATACACCGCCATGGCGCCCCGGTTAAAGGCCGCCACGCTGAGCCGGAGCGGCCTTTCGCCAAACCGTTCGCGGGCCGCCGCCATGCCCAGGCGCACAAATTCCAGGCCCAGCCCCTTTCGAACCAGGTCGGGCCGCATGCCCAGGCCCATATCCAGAAAGCGGCCGTCATAGGCATAACCCGGCACCCGGGCGCCCGGCCCAAAACAATAAAAGCCCTGAAGCGCCGTTCCGTCCACCAGGGCAAAATAGCCGCCCGCACACAGCTCTTTTACATCTTCCTGCGATCCATCGTAAAACGAAAGCTCATCCGGATAGCGCCACAAGGCGATTTCCCGGGCATACTCCGCCCTCATGGGCACAACCGTTCCGCGCATCTGCCCTCGCCTCCCGTCCCTTTCGATTTTGCAGAAACGGAGGCGCCGGCATGCCGGCACCTCCCATTGTAAGGATTACATTTTTTGCAGATAGGCGGTCACAAAGCCCTCCAGGTTGCCATCCATGACCGAGTTGATATCGCCCATTTCATAGCCGGTGCGATGATCCTTGACCATGGTGTAGGGCTGGAACACATAGGAGCGAATCTGGCTGCCCCATTCGATTTTCTTGAGCTCGCCCTTGACGTCCTCCATGAGCTCGCGCTTCTCCTGCTCGCGCTTTTCGGCCAGCTTGGCGCGCAGCATGCGGAAGCACATTTCCTTGTTCTGCACCTGGCTGCGCTCATTTTGGCACTGCACCACAATACCGGTGGGCAGGTGGGTAATGCGCACCGCGGAATCGGTGCGGTTGACGTGCTGGCCGCCCGCGCCCGAGGCCCGGTAGGTATCGATGCGCAAATCCTCGTTTTTGATTTCAATGGCGCTGTCGTCCTCGATCACCGGCGCCACGTCCAAGGACGCAAAGGAGGTATGGCGGCGGGCGTTGGCGTCAAAGGGCGAAATGCGCACCAGCCGGTGCACCCCACGCTCGGCCTTCAAAAAGCCATAGGCATGGTCGCCGGACACCTCAAAGGTCACCGACTTGATGCCGGCCTCGTCGCCCTCCAAAAAGTCCAGCTCCTTGACCGCAAAGCCCATGCGCTCGGCAAAGCGGGTGTACATGCGGTACAGCATGCTGGTCCAATCCTGAGCCTCGGTTCCGCCCGCGCCCGCGTGCAGCGACAGTATGGCGTCGCAGCCGTCGTATTCGCCGTTTAACAGGGTGGTCAGGCGCAGGGCCTCCAGGTCCTCCTTCAGCGAGGCAAACTCGGCCTGAATTTCCGGAATCTGGGTGCGGTCGTCGGCCTCTTCGGCCAGTTCCACCAGAACTTCCAAATCGTCGGCCCGCTCCACCAGCTTGTCATAATGTTGAATCCGGTTTTCCGTGGCGCGCGCCCTGGAGGTAATCTTCTGGGCGTGCTCCATATCGTCCCAAAATCCGGCGGAGGCCATTTCTTCCTGATACTCACTGAGCTGCTCCTTCAAGTGAGCCAGGTCAAAGTGAGTCACCTGCCTCTGCGATCATCTGGCGCACAGCAGCCAAATCCTGCTGAAACGCTTCGGTTTCGATCATGCTCATCTTCCTTTCAAATAAAATATGGAAATTCCCCGAATCCGCGTCCGCTATCCGTTGCGGCCGCAGCATTCCTTATACTTCTTTCCGCTTCCGCAGGGGCAGGGATCATTGCGTCCCACCTTGGCCTGGGCGCGGGCCGGCTTTTTGACCTGGGCTTCGCTCTCGCCATGGGTGGCGGCCACCGGCTTGGCCACTTCCTTGCGCTCCGGCGGGCGCACCAGGGTGGCAAAATTCAGCACCCGCAGGGTGTCCTCCTGAATCATGCGCACCATTTCCTCGAACATTTCATAGCCTTCCAGCTTGTATTCCACGATGGGATCGCGGTGGCCATAAGCGCGCAGGCCAATGCCGTCGCGCAGCTGGTCCATGGCGTCGATGTGGTTCATCCAGCGGCGGTCCACCGAGTTGAGCAGGGCCACCCGCTCGAACTCGCGCATGTCAAAGCCGTCCTGGGTGAGCATGCGCTCGCGGCTTTCATACAGGGCCTCGCTCTCGGCCTTGAGGGCCTCGGCAAAGTCGTCGCGGGTAATGCGGGTCAGGCTGTCAAAGGCCTTCTTAACCCCGCCCGGAGCCAGGCAGATGTGCTCCAGATATTCGGTGAGCCCGGCCATCTCCCAGGTGTCCGGATCGTTCTCCTGGGCCGCATGGGCCTTGAGGGCGCCCTGAATAATGGCCTCGCGCATATCGCCGATGGAAGCGCGCACGTCGTTGCCCTCCAGCACCGAGCGGCGCTGGGCATAGATGATCTCGCGCTGCTGATTCATCACATCGTCAAACTGCAACACGCTCTTGCGGATATCAAAGTTGCGGCTTTCCACCCGCTTCTGGGCGTTTTCAATCTGCTTGGACAGGATGCCGTATTCGATGGCCTGATCTTCCTCCAGGCCCAGCTTTTCCACGATGGGCTGGATGCGGTCCGAGCCGAACAGGCGCATGAGGTCGTCCTCAAGGGAGATAAAGAACTGGCTGGAGCCCGGGTCGCCCTGGCGTCCGGCGCGGCCGCGCAGCTGGTTGTCGATGCGGCGGGATTCGTGCCGCTCGGTGCCGATGATGTGCAACCCGCCCAGCTTGACGACCTCCTGATGCTCGGCCTCGATTTCGGCCTTGTGCTCGTCGTACAGCTTTTGGAAGACCTTGCGCGCCTCTTTGATCTCGTCGGAGACCTCTTCGGAATGGCCCAGGGCCTCCTCGATCACCTCGTCCTCATAGCCCATCTTGCGCATCTTTTCCCGGGCCAGGAATTCGGCGTTGCCGCCCAGCAAAATGTCGGTGCCGCGGCCGGCCATGTTGGTGGCGATGGTCACGGCGTTCTTTTTGCCGGCCTGGGCCACGATTTCGGCTTCCTTTTCATGGAACTTGGCGTTCAGAACCACATGCTTGATGCCCCGCTGGCTGAGCATGCGGGAAAGGGTTTCGGATTTTTCCACCGACACCGTGCCCACCAGCACGGGCTGGCCGGTGGCGTGGCGCTTGGCCACCTCTTCCACCACCGCGTTGTACTTTCCGCGCACCGTGGAGTACACCGCGTCGTTCATGTCCTTGCGGATCATGGGCTTGTTGGTGGGAATGGTCACCACGTCCAGCTTGTAGATGCCCCTGAATTCCTCTTCCTCGGTCTTGGCCGTGCCGGTCATGCCCGAGAGCTTTTTATACATTCTGAAGTAATTCTGGAAGGTGATGGTGGCCAAGGTGCGGCTCTCGCGCTCCACCTTGACGCCCTCCTTGGCCTCGATGGCCTGATGCAGCCCGTCGCTGTAGCGGCGGCCGGTCATCAGGCGGCCGGTGAATTCGTCCACAATGACCACCTGGCCGTTCTGCACCACATAATCCACGTCGCGCTTCATCATCACGTTGGCCTTGAGCGCCTGAAGGATGTAGTGGTTGAGGTCGGTGTTGGCGATATCGGCCAGGTTTTCCACCCCGAAGGCCTGCTCGGCCTTGCGCGCGCCCTCCTCGGTGAGGTTGACGGTCTTGAGCTTCTCGTCGGTTACATAGTCCTCCTCGGCCTTGAGGCGGCGCACAAAATGATCGGCGCGGCCATACATCTCGGTGGACTTTTCGCCCTGGCCCGAAATGATGAGGGGCGTTCTGGCCTCGTCGATCAAAATCGAGTCCACCTCGTCCACGATGGCGAAGTTCAAGGGGCGCTGCACCATGCGCTCACGGTAGGTGACCATGTTGTCGCGCAGGTAATCGAAGCCCAACTCGTTGTTGGTGGCGTAGGTAATATCCGCGTTATAGGCGGCCTTTCGGGCCTCGCTGTCCATATCATGCAGCACCAGGCCCACGCTCAGCCCCAGGAAGCGGTATACCTTGCCCATCCACTCGCTGTGGTAGCGGGCCAGGTAATCGTTCACGGTCACGATATGCACGCCGTTTCCGGTCAGAGCATTCAGGTAGGCGGGCAAGGTGGCCACCAGGG
>DVJW01000205.1 GCA_018716505.1 Candidatus Faecaligallichristensenella faecipullorum
TTCCAGGGAAACGGAGGAGAACCGGGCCAAGGATATCGCCTATATGCGCACGGCCAAGCGGCTATCCAAGAACCTGTTGCGCCTCAGGCAGGCCAACGGTCCGGTCAATGAGGCCGAAGAAGTCATTCAAAGCGAAAAACAGCCCGGCCTGCTTGCGGATATGATTGCCTGGCAACTGTTGAGCGAGTTGGAAGACCGCCAGGCGATATTGGAATGCCGGGATGTTTCCATGCGCATTATGATGGTGACCAATCTGCTCTCCCGCGAGCTTGAGGTGCAAAATATCGAAAGGCAGATTCAGGAAACCACGGTTCGCCACATGGAGCAGAACCAGAAAGAATATTTTCTCAGGGAAAAGATCAAGACCATTCAGCAGGAGCTGGGCGAAAGCGATCTGAGCGACGAGGAGGAACTTCGCGCGAGGATGAGCGAGGCCGAGCTTCCGGAAGAGGTGCGCGAACGGGCGGACAAGGAACTCAAGCGCCTTTCCCACATGGCGCCCGGAACTCCGGAGATCAACGTCAGCCGGACCTATGTGGAATGGCTGCTGGATATGCCCTGGGGGAAATTTTCGGCCAAGAGTATCAATATTCCCAAGGCGCGCAAGATATTGGACGCGGATCATTATGGACTGGCTGAGGTCAAGGAACGAATCCTGGAGTTCCTGGCGGTGCGGTCGCTGAAAGGCGATATGAAGGGGCCGATCCTCTGCCTGGTGGGCCCGCCCGGGGTGGGCAAGACCTCCATTGCGCGCTCGGTGGCCCGGGCCTTGGGGCGTGAATTCACCCGTATGTCTTTGGGCGGCGTTCGGGATGAGGCCGAGATTCGCGGCCATCGCCGCACCTATATCGGCGCGATTCCCGGCCGGGTGGCCACGGCGCTGAAGCAGTGTGGATGCATGGATCCGGTCTTTTTGCTGGACGAGATTGACAAAATGGCCAGCGATTACAAGGGAGATCCGGCCTCAGCCATGTTGGAAGTGTTGGATCCGGAGCAGAATAACAGCTTCCGGGATCACTACCTGGATGTGGCGCTGGATTTATCCAAAGTATTGTTTTTGACCACGGCCAACACCCTGGACACCATTCCGCCTGCCCTCCGGGACCGCATGGAGATCATTGAAATCAACAGCTACACCCAGGAGGAGAAGGTTCAGATTGCCAGGCGCCATTTGCTGGCCAAACAGATGAAACAGCACGGTCTGAACAAAAGCCAGCTCAAGCTTTCGGAAAAGACGATTTTTGACATTGTGGAATACTATACCCGCGAGGCCGGCGTGCGCACGTTGGAGCGGCTGTTGGGCACCATTTGCCGCAAGGTGGCGGTCAAGTTCGCCGAGGGCGTGCTGGACGGCGATCAGTGCGTGACCGTCAAGCCCCAGGATTTGTCCGAATATCTGGGAGCCAAGCGCTATTTGCGGGATGAGATCCTGAAAAAGCCCGAGGTGGGCGTGGTCAATGGATTGGCCTGGACCGCGGTGGGTGGAGAGACCTTGCCCATTGAGGTGGCTGTGATGCCCGGCGCCGGAGATGTGCAGCTCACCGGTCAATTGGGCAATGTTATGAAGGAATCGGCGCGCACCGCCCTCAGCTATATTCGCACCCAGAGCAAGCGGTTGAGCCTGTCCGAAGACTTTGTGAAAACCCATGATCTGCATATCCACGTGCCCGAGGGCGCGGTGCCCAAGGATGGCCCGTCGGCGGGGGTGGCCATGACCTGCGCCATGGTTTCGGCCATGACAGGCAAACCCGCGCGCCAGGATGTGGCCATGACCGGGGAGGTTACGCTGTTGGGACGGGTTTTGCCCATTGGCGGGGTCAAGGAAAAGGTGATGGCCGCCCAGCGCATGGGCATCCACACCGTGCTGCTGCCCCGGGAAAACGCCAAGGATATTGAGGAGATTCCTCAGGTGGTGCGCGATAAGCTGGATATACAGTTCATCGGACGCGCGGATCAGGCGCTGAAGATTATTTTGAATCAACAGGGAGGCGTCCAATGAACATCAGGCGCGCGGAGTTTTTGACCTCCATGAGCCGGTATCTTCCGGGCGCCGGGGGCGGCTTGCCCGAAATCGCCATGGCCGGGAAGTCCAACGTGGGTAAGTCCTCGCTCATCAACCGTTTGGCTTCCAATAAAAAGTTGGCGCGCACCTCGGCGGAGCCGGGCAAGACCCGGCTCATCAACCTGTATCGGATAAACGGCGAGTTGATCCTGACCGACCTTCCGGGCTATGGATTTGCCAAGGTTTCCAAGGAGGAAAAGCAGCGCTGGGCCAATATGATCGAAGGATATCTGGGCCAGAGCGAAAATCTGAGGTATGTGCTGCAATTGGTGGATATGCGCCACGCGCCCACCGAGGACGATCAAACCATGGTGCGCTATCTGCGCCATTACGATATTCCCTTTACCGTAATCGCCACCAAGGCGGACAAGCTTTCCAAAGCCGAACGCAGCCGCAGCATCCCGGTAATCTGCCGCTCGCTTCAGGTGCAGCCCTGGGAGGTCATCCCCTTTTCCGCCCAGGACGGGACCGGAAAGGAACCGCTGCTTCAGCTCATGGAGCAGATTTTGCAGGCGTGCAACGCGCAAGAGGAAGGCGAAGGGGAGATGGTTCCGTTCGACGAAGCGGACGGGGGCGATCTTTCCGGCGAATAAGCGCGGGAATTTCCGCAAATATAACGGAAACAGGCTTGTAGCGCCGAGTAAGATATGCTATACTAAGCCTGAATTTAAGCACAAACAAGGAGGATTTTTCATATGGAGACCAAGGAAAAGGTATTGGAAGTCATGCGGGAGGCCGGAAAGCCGCTGTCCGCCGGCGAGGTGGAGAAGCTCTCGGGTTTGGATCGCAAGGAAATCGATAAGGCCTTCAAGGAGCTCAAGAAGGAGGAGGCCATCGTGTCTCCGGTGCGCTGCAAGTGGGAGCCCGCGGCCAAGTAAATTTGAAATCACCGCAGCTCAAAACAAATCCTGTTTGAGACAAAGGAGTCCGGCGCTTGAACGCTGGGCTCTTTTTGTATAGGATTGTCTGTCCGCACAGACATTTTACATTATCCGATTCGAAACCAGCCAAGAATGAGAAAATCCTGAAATCCATGCTTGACAGTCGTTTCAGCCTGTGTTACTTTACTTTTACATGGAATTTTAACTTTTAACATAGGCGATGGGGAGGAACCAGCATGAAGCGGATATCGTTAAACGGTGAATACCGGTTGAGCTTTGGAGATGAGCAGCGCGCGGATGCGCCCATGCAGACCATTACCGCCCAGGTTCCGGGCAACGTGGAGCTGGATATGATGCGCGCCGGGCTGCTTCCTGATGTATTCTTTGGGGAAAATATACGGCTCTTGAGACCGCTGGAATTTTATACCTGGATCTATGAGCGGGAATTTGAAGCCCCGGAATTGGAGACGGGCGAACGGGCCTATCTGCATTTCGGCGGAGTGGATTGCGTGGCCGACTATGAGCTCAATGGCCAGCCCTTTGGATATACGGAAAACGCGCTCATAGACCACCGGTTTGATGTGACCGGATTGCTCAATCCGGGCCTCAACCAGTTGAAAATCCAGATTCATTCTCCGCTCCTGTATGCCGCGGATCAGGATTATGAAGCGCTGAGCAGCGCCATGGCGGTCAATTATGAGTCCCTGAAGATTCGCAAGGCGCCCGCCTGCTATGGATGGGATATCATGCCCAGGTGCCTGTCCGCCGGACTCTGGCGGGAGGTGAACCTGGAGATCGAGGGGCCGAATCAGATTGAGTCGCTGTTCCTCATGACGCCCCGGGCGGATGAAAAATCCGCGCGCATCATGGCCGCGTTCAAGGCGCACACCAACGCCCATAATTATGAGGGTATGTCCCTGAAAATCCAGGGATTTTTGGAGGGGAAACTGGGCTTTGAGGTGGAAAAGCCCATACGCTTTCCGGCGGGCAGGCTGGACTTTGAAGTCCAACGTCCCGCCCTGTGGTGGCCAAAGGGGTATGGGGCGCAAAACCTGTATGAAATCCGCGCCCAGCTGATGATCGATGGTCAGGCGGTGGATGAATACAAAACCACGCTGGGCATCCGCACGGTGGAGCTGGTGCGCAGCGAAATCACCGATGCCCATGGAGGCGAATTCCATTTCTTGATTAACGGCGTCAAGGTGTTCTGCAAAGGCTCCAACTGGGTGCCGGCGGATGCCTTCCACAGCCGGGATCAGGCGCGCTATGAGCGAATGCTGGATTTGTTCAGCGATACCAATTGCAATATCCTGCGCGCCTGGGGCGGCAATGTGTATGAGGATCATGCTTTCTTTGATCTCTGCGACCGCAAGGGCATCATGGTCTGGCAGGATTTCGCCATGGCCTGCGCCACCTATCCGCTGGATGAGGAATTTTTAAGCGTCATGCGCCAGGAAGCCGAAAGCGTGGTGGCCAAACTGCGCCAGCACCCCAGCCTGATTCTGTGGAGCGGGGACAATGAATGCGATCAGTTTGCCATGAACAATTTTGACATTGATCCGGGAAAGAACCGCCTGACCCGGGAAATTCTGCCCCAGGTGGTGCACCGCCTGGATCCCTACCGGCCCTACCTGGCTTCTTCGCCCTATGTTTCGCAGGCGGTATGGGATACCAAAAACGAGCGGCTGTTGCCTGAAAACCACCTCTGGGGACCGCGGGATTACTACAAGAGCAGTTTTTATACCGAGTCCCCGGCGCATTTTGTCAGCGAGACCGGGTATCATGGATGCAACAGCCTGAGCTCCATCAAGGGCTTTATCAGCCCGGACAAGCTTTGGCCGTGGCAGGATAACCCTGAGTGGTTGGCCCATGCGTATGAGCCCATTGGCCCGGAAGGCCCGTATGCCTACCGGATCAAGCTGATGGCCGATCAGACGGTGGAGATGTTCGGCAGCCAGCCCGAGACTTTGGAGGACTTTATCCTGGCTTCCCAAATTTCCCAGGCCGAGGCCAAGAAGTTCTTTATTGAGCTTACCCGATATAAGAAATGGCGCAGGAGCGGGGTAATCTGGTGGAACATGATCGACGGTTGGCCCCAGTTTTCGGACGCGGTGGTGAGCTACGACTTCATCAAGAAACTGGCCTATTACTATATCAAGCGCGTCCAGCAGGATTTGTGCCTGATGTTTGATGAGATCGATGGATGGCATATCCGGCTCTACGCCTCCAACGACACCCTGAAACCGCGTTCGGGAAATTATCGGGTTTGGGATGCAGACAGCGGTGAGACGTTGTTGTCCGGAGCATTTGAAGCACCGGCCAACGAGAGCGTGATCATTGATTCTTTGCGGGTGAGCCATGGACAGAGGCGGCTTTTGCTCATGGAATGGGAAAGCCAGGGCGTAAAAGGCGTCAACCATTACCTCATGGGACGTCCGCCCTTTGATTTCGAGCAATATAAAAAATGGCTCC
>DVJW01000206.1 GCA_018716505.1 Candidatus Faecaligallichristensenella faecipullorum
AAGGCGATCTTATCGAAAGCGAGAAAAAGCTAACATTTACTTTTAGTGCAAACACCCCGCATTTACGCTCCGTTTGGTGCTAACATCGCAGCTGATTGACAATGCCATAATTCTTGTTGAGAAAAATCGTAAGCATGCTCACCATAACCACAGTGGAAATAAAGTGGGGCGCATAGCTTACCGTCTGAACCAAGCGCTTGAAGCGCGGATACCGCAACTCATTGAGCACCAGCGCCAGCAATATGGGAATCGGAAAGCCTGCAGCCAAAGAGTACAGACTGATGCCCAGGGTATTGCGTATCAGGTTCCAAAAGCTGGGCGCGTTCACAAAGCGGATAAAATGCTTCAACCCCACCCATGGACTGCCCTCGATGCCTTTAATGGCAATAAAGTCCTTGAAGGCGATCTGCACCCCGTACATGGGCCAAAAGTGGAAGACAATATAGTAGATCAGTGCGGGCAACAGAAACAGGTATAACTCGTAATCTCTGCCCATGCGCCGGAGCGCCCGGCGCGTGGATTGGCGGCGCGTCCTTTTTGAAAGCGCGGCTTGGTTCATAAGGCCCTCCCCCTTTGTTCATTGCTGGTCCGGCCGGGAATGGACCCAGTATAGCATTCCCCCTGCGCAGGGGCAATCAGCCATTGCTGATTTCATAAGCAAAAGCGTTGTGCGGCGCTGTGCAATTCCTGACGGCATAACCAATTCTTGCGAATACCCCAATCATCTCCCATAAAATATAGATAACAATTTTAAATAATGGTATAATTTGTTTATAAATTACGATTTATTTGGAGGGAAATTCATGACGCGCGGTTCATGGTTGGCTCATCTCCGCCCAATGGGTAGCCGGGTATTTTATCGAATATTGGGTTCGTTTATCCTGCTGGCGCTGACCATCAGCCTGGTCTATGTATTGTATACCTACCAGGTCAGCATCGCCGAGCAGCGCCGGTTGGGCGAATCCAATATGCACGGGCAGCTGACTGTGCTGGCCGAAAGCCTGAATACACAGTTTCGAGAATGCGCCGCGCTGGCCTTGACCATTCAGCAAAATTCCGCGCTGAGCCAAAGCCGGTTGCGCCATGATTATTATGGATACGAAGGAATTCAAAGTCTGAACAGTTTGCTGGGCACGAACCAATTTATCAGCGATATCGGGATTCTCTTCCCGGGCAACGATACCCTATACACCGCCAAGGGTCTTATGAGCATCATGGCCAATCTGAAATACCGCTTCAATCTGGACGACTTGGAAATTGAGGATTATCAAAAAGCGCTCTCCCAGATGGCCTCTCCCACTTTATATCCCCTGGGTTCCACCGGAAAAACCCAGTACATCCTGCCCCTCCCCCTGAACAGCGATTTGGCGCATGTCAACCAGTATGTGCTTCTGACCATCGATTCAACCGCCCTGGATCAGCTCTTTGCCCTCTGTTTCGGCGGCGAGAGCGGGGGATTTCTTCTGCTTGACGGTCAAGGAACCCCTCTTTATACCGGCGGCACCTTGGGATATGAGGCCCGGGAGCAATTGCTGACCGCGCTGCCATCGGCTGGATCCGGAACGCTTTGGGCCTGTACGCTGGAAGATGGGCACTATTTGGGCATGTACATGAACATGCCCGGCGATTTGACTTTAACGGCGGTTTTGCCCGAGGCGCGGGTGTTGGGCGCAAGCCTGATTATGCAGCGCAACCTGGTCATCCTCTCTCTTTTGGTGTCCGGAGCCGGGCTCATTCTGGCTCTATCGCTGGCCGCACGCAACTATCAGCCCATTCGCCGCCTATCCGCCCTGGCCCAACAGGGGCAGACAGAAGACTGGGGACGAGAGGATGAATTTGCCCGAATTCAACATGCGCTCAACAAGACCAGCCAGCTTTCCAGAACCTTGGACAATCAAAAGCGGCTGCTTCGAGGAAATCTGATACTGCGTCTGGTCTCCGGGGGATTAAAGGATGAAGATGAAATCCTGGCGTTATGCACGGCCTGCGAGATACAAATGAAATCCGAAATCCATACCGTAGCGCTGGCCCAGCCCACCTCCCCTTGTGGGCCCCAGGCCTGCGAGGCGCTTTGCCACCAGGCCGGGACGCTTTATCCCGCCTTGTACGCCGCCTACACCCCGGTGGACGCAATGGTGATTTTGATCTGCGCCGGAGATGAGACGCAGACGGAGCGCCTGATTCTCCATTTGGAAAAATTGGGAGACGTTCGACTGCGCACCGGCATCGGCAGAAGCGTTCAAAAGCTAAACTCTTTGGATAGGAGTTATATTGAGGCGCACACCGCCCTGGAGACCTTGCGCGCCCCCCATGGAATACAATGCTTCGGGTCGCTCAAGCCCCCATCGGTCAACGCCCTCTTCAACTGGACCGCAGAATCCCGGCTAAGCCACTGTCTGAAACTGGGCGACGGCGAGCTGGCGGCCGAGCTCATAGAAGAGCTGATGAACAGCGAAAATGCGAGCTCTTTCATTGCGGGCCGGGTCGTGAGGTACAAAATTGCGGATCGGCTTTTGGACACCTTGAATTCCCTGACCGAGCGCTTTCCCGATGATCCTGAATTGGGCCGGGCCTCCGAGGCGCTGAGCTGCGCCATTTCCATCGGCGACGGAAAGGCTTTTACCGAATCAGCCATTGAATGCGCCCGGGCCATCTGCGCGACGGCCAACGCAGGCGCTTCCAGACGTCAGGACGAACTATGCGGTCAGGTTATGGCCTTTATCCAGCAAAACTTTGGCGATTCCTCCCTCTCCTTGGAAAGCGTGGCCAGCCATTTCGGCTATTCAACCACCTATTGGAGCCGCTTCTTTAAGGAAAAGATGGACGCCAACTTTCTGGACTTGATTTGGACCTTGCGCATGGACCGGGCACGCATGCTTCTGTGTGAAACAAATTGCACCATAAAAGAAATATCGGCGCAGGTGGGCTGCATGGACTCCGGCAGCTTTATTCGGAAATTCAAGGCCTTTGAGGGCATTACGCCCGGACAATACCGCCAGATTCACGCGCCCGAACCTCGATTGATGGAAAACGGCCGCCTCGAGCCATAAAGTCCACGCCTCTTTCCATGGCCCGGATAAACAGCAAGGCCGCCCTTCCCGCTTGGGGAAAGGCGGCCTTGAGGCATTGATGATCAGGCGCCGCGGATTTCGGTCCACATCTCGTCATACATCTCGCTGACATCCAGGATATCGTTGAAGAATTCGCAGTTGTCAATGACGTCCTGCGGAGGATTCAGGGTGGTGTTGGCCTTGTCTTCCTCGCTCATCTCGTCCACCACCTGCTGAATGGGGGTGCAGTAGCCGATCCATTCCACATTGCGGGCGGCCACATCCGGACGGCAGAGGTAGTTGATGAACTGCTCGGCCTGCTCCTGCTTCTGGCTGGTCTTGGGCACCACCATGCAGTCAATCCACACATTGGAGCCCTCCTTGGGCACCACATACACCAGATCCGGGTTCTCGCTCATGGCATACATGGCGTCGCCCGAATAGATCATGGCCATGGCCGCTTCGCCCGCGATCATCTTGTCCTTGGTTTCATCCAGGTAGTAGGCCTTCACAATGCCGCGCTGCTTCTGGTCGATGAGCTTCTGTTTGGCCTCTTCCAGCTGGGCCTCGTCCCGGGTGTTCATGCTGTAACCCAACATCTTCAGGGTAACGCCCAGGGTATCGCGGATGGAGTCCATCATAATCACGTTGTTCTTATAGGTATCGGAGAACATCTGCTCCCAGCTGTCGATGGGCTCTTCCACCATGGCCGGGTTATAGATGATGCCCAGGGTTCCCCACATATAGGGCACCGAATGGGCGCTGCCCTCGTCATAGCTGGGATCCTTCAGCCAATCCATGATCCCATCCGCGTTGGGGATGTTCTCGAAATTGAGCTCGGCCAGCAGGTCCTGCTTGACCATGCGCTCAATCATATAATCCGAAGGGAAAATGACATCGTAAGAGGTGGCTCCAGCCATGAGCTTTACATACATCTCTTCGTTGGTGGTATAGTTGACGTACTGAACGTCGATGCCGGTCTCGTCGGTGAATTCATACAGCAGATTTTCATCAATGTAGTCGTAGCAGTTGAACACCGTAATCGAATCCGCAGCCAACGCGGTGCCGGCCATCAGAACCAGAACCAGCACCATAGACAGTCCACACACCAGTTTCTTCATTTCTTCTCTTCTTCTCCTCTCGGGTGTTGATAAAGTGGGCAGACCTATCTCATCAGACGTTCTCCAACTTGGAGCGCCTGTTGATGAGCAAGAGCAACACCAGCACCACCACAAACATCAGCGCGGAAAGCGCGTTGATGGTGGGCTTGATGCCCCTGCGCGCCATGGAGTACACCAAAATGGAAAGGTTGGACTCGGTGGCAGTGGTAAAATAGGAAATCACGAAGTCGTCCAGCGACATGGTAAAGGCCAACAGCGCGCCGGTAAACACCCCGGGCATGATCTGGGGCAAAATCACCTTGCGCACCGCCTGCATGGGGGTACATCCCAAATCCAGCGCGGCCTCATACAGGTTGACATTCATCTGTTTGAGCTTTGGCAACACCGAAAACAGCACATAGGGCGTGTCAAAGGTGATGTGCGCCATGAGCATGGACCAATAGCCCAGGGGAAAGCGCGAAAACACAAACAGCAGCATCAGCGACACACCGGTTACAATATCCGGCATGGTCATGGGCAGGTACGAGATATTAATCAGCACCTTGGCCGGCTTGGATTTCATGGCATGAATGCCGATGGCGGCCAATGTGCCCAACACCGTGGCCACCAGCGCCGCGAACACGGCGATGGATACCGTGGTGCTCAGCGCATCCATAATTTGCCTGGAGCGGAACAGTTCCTCATACCACCTCAGGCTGAACCCGCCCCAGCGCGCCCTGGTCTTGGAGGCATTGAAGGAATACACGATCATGACCACAATGGGCGCGTACAGGAAGATCAGCATCAGCGACAGGTAGACGCCCTTCAAAGTTTTTTTCAAAACAGACCGCCTCCTTGGCCATCGGGATCCCAATGCTTCATCAGCCCGATGGAGATCATAATCAGCACCATCATGATCAGCGACAGCGAGGAGCCAAAGTTCCAATTGTAGCTGACCAAAAACTGTTGCTCAATCAGGTCGCCAAACAGCATGTATTTTCCGCCGCCCATGAGCTTGGGAATGGCAAAGGTGGTGGCCGCGGGCATGAAGACCATGGTGATACCCGAAATAATGCCCGGCAGCGACAAAGGCAACGTCACTCTGGTAAACACCCGAACGGGATCAGCCCCCAAATCCTCGGCGGCCTCCACAATCCGGGTATCCATCTTCTTCATCACCGAATACACCGGAAGGATCATGAAAGGAATAAAGTTGTATACCATGCCCAGCATGACCGCGCCCTCGGTGTAGAGCATTTGCATCTTGGGCAGCCCCAGCCAGCTTAAAAACTGATTGATCAGTCCGGTATCCTCCAGGAGAGACATCCAGGCGTAGGTGCGCAGCAGGAAGTTCATCCACATGGGCAATATAAACAGCACCAGCAGCGACTGATATTTTGAAAAATCCTTGCTGGCCAGAAACATGGCCGCCGGATACCCCAACAACAGGCAGATCACCGTACACACCGCGGCCATCCAAATGGAATTCCACAGTACGTTCAAATATACGGGCTGCAAAAAGTCCCCAAAGTTTTCCAAAGTAGGCTGGCCGTCCGGGCCGGTAAAGGCGTAGTACAGCACCAGCAACACGGGCACCACCGTAAACAGCACCATCCATACCGCGTATGGCGACGCATACCAGCTGCGCTTCACCCGCTACGCCTCCTTTTTCATGATGTGAATATTAAAGGGCACGATGCTCAACCCCACCTTTGTGCCCACCGGCTGCATGGTGGTGGAATGGATTTTCCAGACAAAGGTGCCGGTATCCACCATCATCTCGTAATGAACGCCCTTAAACAGCACGCTCTTGACCTCTCCGGTGAGCATGCCCACATCTTCGCCCACCACCATGATATCCTCGGGGCGCACCACCATATCCACCGGCGCCATCTCGCCAAACCCGCCGTCCACACAGGAAAAACGGCAACCCGCGGCCTCCACCAATTCATCCTTGATCATGGTGGCGGGAAGAATATTGCTCTCGCCGATAAAGTCGGCCACAAAGGCGTTTTTGGGCTCGTCGTAAATGTGCTTGGGATCGCCGATCTGCTGAATGACCCCGTCCTTCATGACCACGATGGTGTCGGACATGGTAAGCGCCTCTTCCTGGTCGTGGGTCACATACACAAAGGTGATGCCCAGCTGCTGCTGCATGCTCTTGAGCTCCAGCTGCATTTCTTTTCTGAGCTTCAGATCCAGCGCGCCCAAGGGCTCGTCCAGAAGCAGCACCTCAGGCTCGTTGACCAAGGCCCGGGCGATGGCGATGCGCTGCTGCTGGCCGCCGGAAAGGGCGTCCACCGAGCGCTTGCCATAGTCTTCCATTTTCACCAGTTTGAGCATCCGCTCCACCCGGCTGGCAATTTCGGCCTTGTTCATCTTTTTGAGCTTGAGGCCAAAGGCGATGTTGTCAAATACGTTCAGGTGGGGGAACAACGCATATTTCTGAAACACCGTGTTGACCCGGCGCTTGTACGGCGGAACGGGCACCATATCCTTGCCCTCAAACAGGACCTGGCCCGATGTGGGCGCCTCAAAGCCGCCAATGATGCGCAGCATGGTGGTCTTCCCGCATCCACTGGGCCCCAGCAGCGTGATAAACTCTTTTTTTCGGATATACAGGTTAATATCCTTTAAAACCTCGGTATCATCAAAGCTCTTTCGAATATTCTTGAGCTCGATCAGCCGCATATCTTCCACCATGTGCGCTTCCTCCTGTTTTTCTATTTCTGTTGGGTTCCAAGTTTCAGAAGAGCGCCCTTCTGAAATTGGAAACCCGCTTTAGAAGCTGGGCGGAGTGGCCACCCAGATAAATTTGGCGGTGTTTTTTCCGGGATTTATGATCCTGTGGGGCTCATCGGAGCGGAAATAGAAGCTCTCGCCCTTGCGCGCGCGCACCACCCTATCGCCCAGCTGAATTTGTATGGATCCGCTGAGCACATAGCCAAACTCCTCGCCCTCATGGGGCTGATGAGCCTCGCTTTCGCCCCCCGCGGCCATTTCCACCAGGATCGGTTCCATCTTATTCTTCTGCGCGTTGGGCACCAGCCAGCGGATGCTGCCCTTTAAAAGCTCCTCATCGCTCTTTACGTAGATATCCTCTTCCCCAAAGACCAGCTTTTCCTGTCCGCGTTCGCTGAAAAAGGTGGTCAGATCGCTGCCCAGGCATTCCAATATGTCCATCAGCGTGGCGATCGACGGCGAGGTCAGGTCCCGTTCCAAGAGGGAAATAAACCCCTTGGACAACTCGCATCGGTCGGCCAGCTCTTCCTGGGTCAATCCGTGCCGCAGCCGAAGCCGCTTGATTTTTTCACCGATTTCCATTGGCTTACGCCTCCCCTGCGCCTGTTCCGCGTTTTTTGTCTTTTGAGTTTAATTTCACTAAACGCAGAAACGCTTTATATTAAACCACGGATAGTCCTTTCTGTCAATCGTTTCCCGGCATTTCCATCTGTTAATTCTACATCGCGTTATCCTTCCGCAAATTTCGACAGATTATCCAACGAATTTACAAGTATATGGCGCATTTATCCAAAGCACTACGGCTATATTTTCTGATTTCCCGTCTGACGGATCCCTTTCGGCAACTTTTAGCGAAAATATTCGATTTTCAAGCTCATTTTATACGTTCGAAAGTTAAGTATTTCAAAACTCAGCATGGATTCGCTCTTGCACATATGCCGCCCAAGCGTATAATAATATAAGAATCCTATTAAATAAGAATCCTATTAAATAAGAGGCGATTGATGATGTGGTTTGTCTTTGCGCTGCTCTCCGCTTTTTTTGCCGCGCTGACCACGATTCTGGCCAAGGTGGGCATGGATGGGGTCAACAGCAATTTGGCCACCGCCATTCGCACCGCGGTGGTGCTGGTCATGAGCTGGGGCATGGTCTTTTTAACCGGCGCCCAAAGGGGAATCCAGAGCCTGACCCGAACCCATATTCTGTTCCTGATTTTATCCGGATTGGCCACCGGGGCCTCTTGGCTATGCTACTACCGCGCCCTTCAACTGGGCAACGTGTCTCAGGTGGCGCCCATCGATAAGCTATCCATCGTGCTGACCTTGATCATGGCCTTTGTGTTCCTGAAGGAACCGCTGACCGCCAAATCCCTGATCGCGGGCGGCCTGATCACCGCCGGAGTCCTGGTATTGGCTTTCTGAGCAAAAGCAAAGTGATCAATACTGTCATTGCAGGAGGACGCATGGATGACGGGAGAAGCGCTCTGGTTAAAATTTATGGAAGAAAACCATTTGCAGAACTGCGAATATGATGCGTGGTGTTTTGGCGGGGATGCCGATCTGCTCGCCGCTTTGGTGGTGGAGGGCAAAAAGACCGCAACTTCTTCGGCCTATCCGCTCTACGCATTGGATAACGAACCTTTGCCCCAGGAAGGAACGTATTCCGTCATCTTGAACTCCAGGAACGAAGCGGTCTGTGTCATCCGCACCACCAAAGTGAGCATTGTGCCGTTTGACAAAATAACGGAAGCCCATGCCTATCGGGAAGGCGAGGGAGACCGCTCCCTGAAATTCTGGAAAACCGTTCATGAAAAGTTCTTTTCCGAGGCCATGAAAGAGGCCAATCTCGAGTTTAGCCCCGGTATGAAGGTCGTTTGCGAAGAATTTGAGGTCGTCTTTACGCCCTGAATTTATTGAACAAAAAGCACAACATGCCCTCAGGGAGGCGCTCGCGTTTCGCTTCCCTGAGGGCATGTTGTGTATTTACCAGCGCCTTATGCCTTGCCCACGGCGCCGTGGGCAAGGCGTATAACTTCGTCCACATCCGGGGGCAGGCCCGCCGGACGCTTCCGAAACAGCGCCAAATACTCGATGTTTCCATCCCCGCCGGTAATGGGCGAATAGCTGAGTCCGTTCAGACAAAATCCCTGAATCGCAAAGGCGTTTACCACGTCCTCAATGGCGCGCCGGTGCAGCTTTCCGTCCCGAATGACCCCCTTGTGTTTGCGGGCCTGAACCCGGCCCACCTCAAACTGGGGCTTGATCAGGCAAACCACGGAAAAATCCCCTGGAATTCCCTTGAAAACCTCCACGATGCGCTGAACCGATATAAAAGAAACGTCCATGGTCAAAACATCCACCGCCCCGGCCTGATCCACCGGGAAACTCCGGATGTCGGTGCGCTCGTGCAGCTCCACCCGCGCATCCTGACGCAGGCGCGCGTCCATAATATCGCTGCCCACATCCACCGCAATCACCCGGCTCGCCCCGTGCTGCAGCGCGCAGTCCGTGAACCCGCCGGTGGAAGAGCCGATGTCCAGCACGGTCTTGCCCCGAAGGTCCAGTTCAAAAACCTGTATCGCCTTCTCCAGCTTAAACCCGCCCCGGGAAACATATTTGAGCTCGTCGTTTTCGGCGATCTGAATTTCATCCGCCGCCTCCACCAAACGGCTGGGCTTCAGGCAAGGCGCGCCGTTGACCTTCACCCATCCCCGTTCGATCAAAACCCTGGCCTTGGCCCTGGAGGGGGCCAATCCCCGGCTAAACAGCGCGGTATCCAGGCGCGCCTGACCATGCTCCTGCTCCATGAAACCTTAAAACCCCTTCCGATCCTCCAAAAAACTCAATATCGCCTTGGGCTGCGCGCCCACCATCAGCCTGCCGTCCCGCACATAGCCCTCCTCCCGGCCGGAGAGCGCCTCAATGAGCGCCTGGCGCATGATGGCCACCCGTTCCGCCGTCTCGGGGCGCCCGGCCAGGTTGCGCAGCTCCTGGGGATCGGCCACCAGGTCAAAATACTGCTCTTCCCCGGTCTGGGAAAACCAGACGTATTTGTCGCGGCTGCTGACAATATAGTGGTTGGAAAGTTGGCCATAGCTGTGTTCGCCATGCACAAATTCCCGCCATTTGCCCTGACCGTTCAAAAGTCCCATGGCGCTTTGACCATCCACGCTGTCCGGGATTTCCAACCCGGCCGCCTGAAGCAAGGTGGGCATCACGTCCGACAGCTCCATGACCTGATCCAAAACCAATCCCTGGGGAATGCCCGGGCCCGACAGGATCATGGGCACATGGGCGCTGCCCTCATAGGGCAGGCTCTTGCGCATATAGTGATGGTCGCCCATCATCTCCCCATGATCGGACACAAACATCACGATGGTGTTCTGTAAATCCCCTTCAGTGCCCAACACCTCCATCAGCCGGCCCATCTGATGATCCACATGGGTCATGCAGCCGTAGTACCCGGCCATGGCCTGCTGAAGCAAAGTCCGGTCGGCCACTCCGTGCACCCCGCTGTGGGTGGAAAGCCCGATTTCCGGGGCCCATTCCCCCACCGGCGGCATGCTGAGCGCCCCGGTCATGTAGGGCCGCATATAGCATTCCGGCGGATCATACGGCGGATGCGGCCTTACATAGGAGGCCATCAAAAAGAAGGGCTGGCTCCGGTCGCGCCGGCGCAGGAAGTCGATGGCCCGGTCGGTGACCCAATTGGTGGGGTGCAAAGCCTCTTCATACACCCAGGGCCGGGCGGGATAGCTGTTGCACTGCAGGCCGGTGTCGGTGACATCCTTATGGCCCATGCCCTGCATCCAGTAAAAGTAATCATCCGCGATGTGCTGATGATACACCCGAGGAATCCGGGCGCTTCGGTTGAAGTGCAGATAGCCGTCGTGCAGCTCCACCGCCTCAAACCCCTGCCGGGATCTGAGCGGATGCACATGCATTTTGCCCACGCACTGGGTCTGGTAGCCCGCCCGGGTAAAACATCCGGCCAATGTGTTGGGGTAATCCCATCGAACCCCGTCCTCATACCCCACCCGGCCGTGGTGTTCGGGCCGCATGCCGGTGAACAGGGCGGCGCGCGCCGCGATGCAGCTGGGCACCGCGCTGTATGCCCGGCTGAACCGGGCGCCCTGTATGGCCAGGGCATCCAAATATGGCGTCTTGACTTCGGGATGTCCGGCTATGCCCAAACAATCGCCCCGCCACTGGTCGGCCACCAGAAGCAGCACGTTGGGCCGCTTGGCTTGACTCATGCGCTCACCTCATTATCCATTATTTCAAAGTTCGTCCTTCCAAACGAAACTGTCCGCCATGTCCTGAGCCGCTTGATACGTTCCCTTGTCTCCAGCAAAGCTGGTCAGATGAATCAGACAATATCGCTGCTCTCCCACAACATAATACTGCCTGGTAATCACTCCATCCGCCTTTTCTTCGATGGTAAATATATAAATCGGATAGCCTTGCTCGGTAAAACTCCCCTCACCTGTCAATTCAGCGTCCAAGCCTTGGGTTTGAAAGGCAAGCTGTCTGAAAATGGCATCCCGAAATTGGAGATGGTCTTCCGCCGCATACCGGTTTTCCCCCACACTGATGGAGATATTGTCCGGCCGTTCATCCGCCTCATGGCCCTCCTGAACATAAAATATTTTCTGTTCCGTGGAATTCGTCTCGCTCTTTACCCAGCCGTCCGGAACCTGATAATCGCCCGGAAAATCACTTTCGCCATTGGCCTGGAGCGCAACCTCCGAACCGCTTCCGCCTATCCATTCCACGCCGTCGCCGGAATAGCCACTCCAAATGCATATCATGGCAATCAACGCCGCCAGTATTTGCCTCATGCCCGACCCCTCCCGCTTGTTTGTATCCTGCAACGATTCTATTGTACACCACAAGCCTGTTTTTTTCCATCTTTAATTTTACGGTTGAATCCGGACTCAAATTTATCTGCTCTGAGCTTCAACGCTATCTTGGCAAGACGCACCGCTTATGATATGATTGATTTTGTGCTGAAAATACTCGCTGAGGCGCGGAGTGCCTTGCCTGAAAGGCGGCTCGATTGGGGAAATATGAAGCTGAAACGCTATCTATCGGAGCATAGGGAATTCTTTATGGATATCGGCCGGATTGGCCTGCCGGTGGCGCTGCAAAATCTGTTGACCTCGACGCTCTCTTTGGTGGATTCGCTGATGGTGGGCGGTCTGGGCAGCTATGCGCTGGGCGCCGTGGGCCTGGCCGGCCAATTTTCCAGCCTGCTGTATGCCTCCTATTGGGGCCTGGCCTCGGGCGGCACCATGTTCTTTGCTCAATACTGGGGATCCAAAGACGACGAGGGCCTCTGCCGTTCCTATGGCCTGACCATGGCCAGCATGATGTTGGTGGGTTTTGTGTTCATGATTCTGGCCGTAATCTTTCCCCAGGCGGTCATGGGCGTGTACACCAACGACCCTGAGGTGCAGCAAATCGGCGCCCAATACCTGCGCATTATCGGCCTGTCCTATCCCCTTCAGGTGTTGGCCATGGCCATAAGCTGCCTGCTCCGCTCCACGGAAAACGTCAAGGTGCCTTTGTACGCCTCCATCGGCAGCGTGTTGACCAACACCGGGTTGAACTACCTGCTCATTGGCGGCCATTTCGGCGCGCCCGCCCTGGGCGTTTCCGGTGCGGCCATCGCCTCGCTGACCGCCGCCGGGGTGAATCTCATCATTTTGCTCTGGTTTGCCCTGCGGGATCGGAAGGGCTATATTCGCCGCCTGCGCGATCAATTCCGCTGGACCCGGGCGCTCATCAAGGAATATTACGTCAAATGCGCGCCCATTATCGCCAATGAATTGCTGTATGGCATCGGGGTGCTGTTGATCAACCGGGTTTTGGGCCGTCAGGGCGCAGACGCCCTGGCCGCGGTGGCCATCTTCCGCTCCATTGAGGGCCTGATCTTCGCCTTTTTCGGCGGGTTGGCCAACGCCAGCAGCGTCATGATCGGCAAACAGGCGGGCGCGGGCCATCTCAAGGAAGCCTATGGGGACGCCAAGCGGCTGAGTCTGCTGTGTCCGATGATTACCCTGGTGGTGTGCGTCCTGGTGGTCTGCCTGCGGGAACCCATTCTGGGCCTGTTCTCCCCCACCCCGGCCACCGCGGAGTATGTGCGCGCCATGCTGCTGATTTACATGGTGGCGGCGCCGCTGCGCACCTGCAACTACATCCAGGTCAACAATTTTCGGGCCGGGGGCGAGACGCTTCTGGGCGCCATCTTTGAAATCGGCGGCATTTTGCTGATCAGCGCGCCCATCGTCAATCTGACCGGGCTCTATCTGCATTGGCCTTTCCTGTTGGTATTCGGCTCCATGTACCTGGAAGAGATCATCAAGGTCTTTCTGGAAACCTTCTTTACCTTAAGGGGAAAATGGCTCAAACCCGTTACCCCCGAGGGTCAGGCGGCGCTGGACGAATTCAGGGGCTATCTTAAAAAACGGCACAAAAGGGAGGCATGCGCATGAACCTGCAAATCTACATGTTCAAGAAAAACTTTGATGTTCAAAAGGCCGAGCGCTTTTTTAAGGAGCGCCGCATTCGCTATCAATTGGTGGATATGAAAAAGCAGCCGCCCGGGTTGCGCGAGCTTCAGGCCGTCAAAGCCGGGGTCGGGCTTCGGGCCATGATCGACACCCAAAATAAGGATTATTCCGGCCATTACCTCAGCCGCCTCATGGGCGAAGGCCCGATTCTGGAGGCGCTTTGCGCAAATCCCCAGTTTTTGAAGACCCCCATCGTGCGCAACGGCCGCGCGGCCACCGTGGGCTATGCCCCCGAGGTCTGGGAAGGCTGGATTCAGGCCGATCAAAAGGGCTAAAAATCAAAGACGCGCCCCATGCACCCGGCGATGCCGGTCATGGGGCGCTATTTTATCCGTTTATCTTTGCACCCAGATGGGGCTGGTCCAGGCATAGCGCCCATCTTTCAGCAACACCCGCAAATAATAGTAATCCTCAGCCCGCTCTTGGGTGTAATCAAAGAGCAGCTCCCTTTGACAATCCCGGAAAAACGCCACGCTTCGGCCGTTTTTGATGATATCCACCCGGGCGGCGGGCGTCTCGCCGCCAATGGAGAAATAGATTGAGCGCTTATCGCCGTCCTCCCGGAAGATCTCGCCCATATAGCGTCCGTTGATCCGGAAATCGATGACGACCCGCTTTTCTCCCATAAACGCATAACACCGGCGCGCCTTTAGTGCGTCAAAAATGGCCGTCCGGGTGTTGTCTTCGGCATACACCCCGGTCATGCCGGTGTATCCCCATTCCCGGCCCGGGATATCCCGTCCGCCGCAACCCTCATGATCGTCGGAACAGGCGATGCAGGCCGGATGCGCGCCGTTTTCCAGGGCGTCAATGTAACCGCATCCGCGTATGCCGCTGGGCGCGGGGAACGGATTGTCGTAGTATTCATACGCGCCGCCCCGGGAAAAGATCTCAAAGGTCTTGGGCATGTGGGCGGCCTCGCGGCCGTTCAGGTCGCAGCCCGGGCTGACCATGCCACAGGTGTGCGGCCCATAGAGCACGTCCTCCCGCTCATAAAGCCGCTCCAATTCCCGGGCCGTGATCTCCCCATCGCGCGCCCCGCGGAACATCCGGGCATTCCGGGTGGAGCGGTAGTAGATCACCATGTTGGAAAACCAGGGATAGGAATCCCGCTCGTAGGCGGGCAAAGTGGTAAACCGCCCGGGCACATTGTATTCGTCCGCCTTTTTGAGGGTGATATCCCACTTGCTCAATCCGGTGTCCGGATCGATTGCCCAAAGGGGCGCCCGGCCCACCCCGCCATGATCATGATCCGACAGGGCGCAGAAATCCACCTTGGCCAAATCCCGGAGGTTCCGGAAAAAGGTGTCCACATCCACCCGGCCGTCTGACAGGCTGGTGTGCCCGTGCAAATCCCCGAACAAAAGCCGGTAACGGTTGGCTTCCGGATAAAAGGCCTCCACCGACTGCCGCATCTCGCGCCGCACCGCCTCGGGCGCCCTTCCGTCATAACCATAAACCAGGTCGGTGAAGCGGGCGTTTCGATCCGGGCTGTCGAAGCGCTTGGCTAAGTTCCGCTCTGCATGTTTCATATCCATCCTCCGCTCTTTCTCAATCCAGGCCCAGCTTTTCCTTTAACTTCATCAGCAGCACGCCCGCATAGGCCGCAAAGCCATGGCAGCAGCTGCCCCGGGGCGAATCATATTCCCACAGCGCGCCGTTCTGTTCGGCCATAAATCCAAAGTACCCGCGGATTTCCGCCAAAGTCTGCTCATGGCATCCGTTTATCATCAGCGCTTCCAATCGCAGGTAATTCCCGATAAACGCGTTTGAAAACGCCACATCTGGCCACGGATTGCGCTGTTTTCGCCCCGGCCCAAAATCGGTGATCAGCTTTTTCCAAAGCTCGGGATGGCTTTCGGGCGTGGCCACCCGCAGCGCAAAGGCATAGTATTGGCAGGTTTCCGTGGTATTCCCGGTCAAAAGAAGCTTCCCTTCCTGCCGGATGGCGTTGTCCACAAAAAAGACGCCGTTATAGCTCTGATTTCGCACGGTCTCGCGCACCTGTTCCGCCTTTTGAATCAACGCTTCATCCCGATACATCCGGCCCGCGGCCTCCAGCGCCCCGGCATAGAGCATGTTGGAGGGATAGTTCACCCCGCAAACCACATCCTTGTCATTGGCCCGGGACCATTCCACAAACACCCAGCCCGGCATGTTCTCAATCAGGCCGGACTCGTTTTCGTAAGACCTCATGGCCTCAAAGATGCCATACACCGAGGGCTTCAAGCCCTCCACGATTTCGGGCCGGCCTTTGCGCAGCATCGCATACTCGGCCAGCTCAATAATCAGCCAGAAGTTCCAATTGACGATATATTCGCGGCCCCCGATAAAGTCGGTATCCCCGGGGTAGAGCATGGGCAAAATGCCCTTGGGCGCCTCGGGATTCATGCGAAATCCGGTCTGCCGGTAAAAATTCTCCAAAAAGTTGGTCTCCACCCGGTTTTCGCCGGTAAAGGCCGCTTCGCATCTCCCGGTAAAGAAGGAATCGCAAAGCCAGCCGGCGCGCTCCCTGGAGGGACAATCCATAAAGATATCGGTGGCGTTCTGCCGGTAGGTGTTGGCCGCCGCGTCGTAGATCATTTGAAGCTGAGGGTCAGAAAACGCCGTTTGGACAACTTCCTCCCCGCCCTGCTCGATCAGGGCGAGCCGTTCCACCTCCAGCGCGCCCTTGGTCACGCACAACTTCACATATTGAAAGCAGTTGGGTTCAAAGGACAGGAAGCGGTGTTCCCCCTGGGGCAAATCCAGCCGCATGGCGTTCAACACATTCATGCGCCTGGGCACCACATCGCCGCCGGTAAGCAGCTCATCATAGATCAAATAGAGCCGGGTATCCCGAAGCGCCCGGCAATCCAGGCGGATCAGGCCTGCCCGGGCCCGGTCAAAGGCAAAAAGCCGCGCCTTACCTTCCTCAATCGGGCCCTGTTCCGCGGACGCAGGTTGTTCAAAGCCCAGGGCATGAACCTCGCCAAACAGCAGGCATTCGTTGTCCTCAAAGTACTTCCCATAGCCGGGCTTGAGGTAATGGATGTTGTTGTTAAAGGGGGACCTGCCAAAAGGCGTAAGCTCCGGAGGAACCGCCTTGGAGACCACAACAAAGTCCTTCAGCGCCTGCTCCGGCAAGAATTCCCCATTGCTGAAGGGGGCCACCCGGCGGGGAAGATAGATGGGATCCGGCAGAACTTCCAAGGTTTGCGCTGCGCCCTGGGGGCGGCCAAAATCATAGACCTCGGTATACACCCGCTGGCGGGCCATCTTGTCGGTATGGCGCACCCGCGCTCCATATTCCCGGCAGGCGATTTCATCCCGTCCGGTGGCCAGAAGCACATTGCCCCGCCCGCCCAACACCTCCAGATTTAAAAAGGACGGATGCAAGGTATATTGAAAACAACTGGTGTAATAACCGGCCACCAGGACGCGCAGCGTCTTTAGATGGCGCACCGGCCATTCGTCCACCCGGAAATGCCCGTCTCCGGCCCGGGCGGGACCATACGCCATGAATTGCCCATCGCCATACAGATGATAGGCGGTGGAAGCGGTCATGCGCACGGTTTCGCTTCCTTCCGAAAGCGGAATCGTAAATTCCAAAAACAAGTTGAGTTCCTCGGACCGGCCCTTCGCCCAGACCGGCTTGGATTGGGTAAACATCTGCTTCCTCCTCTTGGCGGGCAACCCCCGCCTCAATCTGGAAATAACCAAATCAGGCGGCGCAGCGAAATACCGTGCCGCCCGAAATTTTTGAAAAATTAGGCTTCGTTGATCTGCACCATATAGTTGTCGTAGGCCGTCTGGCACATGGCGATGGCTTCCTCAATGCCCATGGATTTCAGGGTATTGATATACTCATCCCAATCCGCGTCGATATCGCGCACACCGGTGATGAAGTCCACCGCGCTGGCCGTGTAATAGGTCTGGCAATCGGGCAGGATAAAGCTCAGGGTCTCGCTGTCCTCCACCGACCATTTGATGGTGGGCCAGAGCAGCACCCCGCAGTCGGTGGCCGGCTTGCGGAATTGTTCGGTATCCAGGCTGGCCTCAATGGGATCCTCCTGGCGATCCCACATGCTGCTTTCGAAGTAGATGGGGTGCGCGGAGGGATAGCCCACGCCGCCCTGGATGGCATAGCTGTGGCGGAACTGATTCATGGTCAGATCGTCGGGCTTGAGCCAATGCCAGGTGGTCTTTTCCTCATCCATCCATTCCCAGGAGACGCCTTCCACGCCCATCCAGGCCAAGGTGGTCCCCTCTTCGCTGTAGAGATAGTCCACATAGCGCAGCGCGGCCTCGGGATTCTCGCAGTTCGAAGTGATGGCAAACTGGTTGCCGCCGCAGGAAGCGCGCTTATTGGTCAGGCGATTGCCCTCGCTGTCCGGGAAGGGCGCCAGGCCCTGATAATCCCAATGCAATTCATTGCCCACGTTGACAAAGGCGCCGGCCACGGTCAGATAGCCCAAGGTGTCCGCCGTGCCCTTGGCGGTATAGGTGTCCTGATTCTGAGAAAAGCTCTCCGGATCCAGCAGGCCCTCGTCGTACAGCTTTTTCAGATACTTCATGGCATCCTTCATGCCGTCGGCAATATAGGAGCACTGCACCTCAGAGGTCCCGGGATAAACGAACATGCCATAGTAATTGTCCGGATAAACCTTAAAGGCATGCATCAGATAATTCAGCTGATTCAGGCCGCAGGCCGACATGGGGATCTCGTCGTTGGGATCGCCGTTTCCGTTGGCGTCCTGCTCTTTGAAGGCCTTGAGCACCTCATAGAGTTCGTCCACGGTCTGGGGAATTTCCAGACCCAGATTATCCAGCCAGCGGGTATTGATAATCATATGCTCGGTGAGCGAGGAAGTGGTCACCTGGGGCAGCGCGTAGATGGCGCCGGTGGAATCGCTGATGGCCAGACGGATGGTCTCATCACGCTCCATGAGGGCGTTGAAATTGGGCGCGTACTCTTCGATCATGCCGGAAAGATCGATCAATTGGCCGGTGCCCGCCAGAGAGGTCACCTCTTCGTCGGTCAGCGCGCCCCGGAAAAAGATATCCGGCAGGTCGCCCTGGGCCAGGCGCAGCGCGCGCTTTTCGGCGCTTCCGTCCTCGGTTACACATTCCCAATCCACATGAACACCGGTAATCTTCTCCAGCTCCTGAAAGGCGGGGTTCTCGTTAAAATCGTCCACCATGCTGCTGGTGGGCAACACGCCCCAACCGGTCAGGGTGATGACTTCGTCGCTTACCGGATACTCGCCCAGCACATCGGCAAAAGCCACGGACGGAATCAACAGGCAGAGACAGAGAACCATTGCGAACCATTTTTTCACTTGCTATTCCTCCTTTTAATGTTCCATCAGCCCTTTACAGAGCCGATCATAACCCCTTTGACAAAATATTTCTGAATAAAGGGATACAAAATCATCATGGGCACCGTGGACACGATCATCACGCCGTACCGAATCAACTGGGCGATGTATTGCTCTTCCTGTACGGAGGAGGCAGAGATATCCGCGCCCTGCATGTCGTTCTGAAGCAAAATCTGGCGCAAGAACAGTTGAAGGGGGTAGAGATCCTGATCGTTAAAATAGATCATGGGCCCGAAATAGCCGTTCCAAAGGCTGCTGGCCACATACAGGGCAATGACCGCCACAACCGCCTTGGAAAGGGGCAACACGATATGGGCAAACGCCTTGAAGTTGGTGCATCCGTCGATGGCCGCGGCCTCGGTGAGCTCCCGGGGAATCCCCTGGAAAAAGGTGCGCACGATAATGACATGGTTGGCCGTAATCGCCCCGGGCAAAACCACGGCCCAGATGGTGTTGAGCAGCCCCATCTCGCTGATGCAAAGATAAGTGGGGATCATGCCGCCGCTGAAAAACATGGTGAACGCCACCATCATCATCAGAGGATTGCGCAGTTTAAAATCCTTCCTCGAAAGGGGATAGGCCAAGGTTATGGTTAAAACCAGGGAGATTGCGGTGCCCAACACCGCGTAAAAAATGGTGTTGCGATAACCCAACCAAATTTGATTGAACTTTAATATCCGCTCATAGCCGGCCAAAGTAAAGCCCGCCGGCTTCCAGACCACCTCGCCGGATGAAACCGCCGTGGGGTCGCTGAACGAGGCGATCACCACAAAGTAGAGCGGATAGGCGATGATCAAAAACACCACCAGAAGGAACAGGTTGTTGATGGCGTTAAAGATTTTATCGCTGCACGGTTCAGAGAGTCCTTCCCTCTTGCCCATCGTTCCCATTCCTCCTTTCTACCAAAGGCTGGTTTCGCCCAACCGGCCGCTGATCTTGTTCACCGTAAACAACAGAACCAGCGAAATAACGGAGTTAAACAATCCAATGGCCGCCGAATAGCTGGGCTGGTTCTTCAAAAGACCGATTTCGTACACATAAGTGGAGATTACCTGGGCATATCGGATATTCTGGTCATTTTGCATCAAA
>DVJW01000207.1 GCA_018716505.1 Candidatus Faecaligallichristensenella faecipullorum
TACCGTGGATGATGTCCCGGCGATGAGAGGGATAAAGGTCTCGGCGGATCAAAAGGAGTTGTATGAAACCGTCACAAAAGTGCTCAAAGAAAACACGGATGAGGATTCGGTCATTTATGGTTATCCTCATATAAAATTATTTAATATTTTGATGGATAACTATAATATGGATACCTTTGTCCCTGTACTTTTCTATGACGTATGCGCGGATGTATATGTTGAGAAAGAATTGACGTTATTAAAAGAAAATTTGCCGGATATCATTATTTGGGAAGATATTCCGGGATGTATTGAAACACACGAGGAAGTATTTCGAGAGGGGAAACCTTTAAAGCAGCGGGAAATCATAAATTTCCTTTTCAATGACGCCATACCGAATCACTACACAGTATTGACCAATGTGGATAACGTCACGGTGTATAAATTAAATGATGACGGCACGGATGAGATGAATGATAAGATTCCATATGGGGAAGCGTCGTAATCGCTGAGCCATAGAAAGTCCCCCTCCGCATATCATTGAAAGCGGAGGGGGACTTTCTCTATGTGACAACCTAGGTTACCCAATCCTATGCGCTCCATATTCGGCCATGACCGGCAGAAGCTCATCCCCGCCGAACACACCGGCCACGCCCGCGTAGTGGCGGAGGGCTTGTCTCAAGGTCTCAGGCTGATCCGCCTGAAGCAGCAGCGGCTTCTTGGTGGCGGCTTGGGCGTCGTCCATAAGCTGAGCGGCCTGTTCGGGACTGAGCCCATTCAAGGAAAGGATGGCCGCGCTGTCCTCCTCTTCCAGGTCATACAGATCGTCCACCTCATCCACCTGAACCGCGGATTTAAGCGCCGCGCTGAATTCCAGCGCGATGCGGGTTGAACAGACAAAGGGCTTTCCCTCACAGGCAGGCAAGGGCACGGGCCCGCCCGTCAGGGGCGCCATCAGGCGGATATGTTCGGGCGTAGTGCCGCAGCAGCCGCCAATGGCCGACGCGCCGTGACTTAGGATATCCTGCATCAAAGGAGCCATGTCCTGGGCGCTGAAGCGATAATGAGCGTTCCCTTCGGCATCCACCTGGGGAAGACCAGCGTTGGGTTGAACCACAATTGGCAGCGCACATACCCGCCGCATGGCGTCCAAGGGCGCGAGCATTTCCACCGGGCCGCCGGAGCAATTGATGCCCATAACCCGCGCACCCACGGCCTGAAGGCAGAGCGCCGCGCATTCCGGGCTCCCGCCGGTCAAGGTATGTCCATTGGGTTCAAAGGTAAAGGAGGCACAAATGGGCAAACCCGTTTCCCGGGCAGCCAGGCAAGCGGCCCGGGCTTCAGCAATATCGGTCATGGTTTCCAGCAGGATCAAATCTGCGCCCGCCTCCCGTCCGGCCTGACAGACGATAGAAAAGGCCTCAATCATATCCTCCAAGGTCATAGTACCCAAGGGGGCGAGAAATTCGCCTGTGGGTCCCACGTCCAGGGCTACATAGGCCTGGTCTTGGGCCACGGCGCGGGCGTTTTGAACCGCGGCCTGGGTGAGCTCTTTGCTCCGTCCGGAAAGGCCGACACGGCCCAACTTGATCGGATTGGAACCCAAACTATTGGTAATCAGAACCTTGGCCCCGGCTTCCATATACTGTTGATGGATGGATTGAATGAGTTTGGGATCTTCCACATTAAACAGCTCGGGACATTCGGAGGCATGGCCCATGGAACTCAAAAGTGCGCCCATACTGCCATCAAACAACAAAACTGTCTCCCGGATTTTTTCATCGAATTGCTTCAAATTTGATTTCACCCCTTATTTACTGAGGGTAAGATTACGCTTACACTAAATAATAACATACAAATTGGCTCGCTGCAACAAGAAATCATGCGGTTGTGCTTGCATTTAATAAAAGGATGTGCTAAACTCAAATAGTCTATTTTGGAGAAGTGTGACGTGGGAGTTTATCTCCCCGCAATCAGGAGGATCGATTCATGAAAACAACAGTGGAAAAGATCTCGTCGAACAAAGTGAAGATCAGCTTCGTGGTAGAGGCCGAGCAGTTCGAAAAGGGTATGCAGAGCGCCTATCGCAAAAACGTGGGCCGCATCAGCATCCCGGGGTTCCGCAAGGGCAAGGCGCCCCGCAAGGTGATTGAGGCGCAGTATGGCGAGGCCATCTTCTATGAGGATGCGGTTGACGCGATTTTCCCTGAGCTGTACGATCAGGCCATTTCCGAAAACAAGCTGGAACCGGTGGATCGCCCCTCGCTGGAGGTGCAGCAGATCGGTTCGGGCAAGGATCTGGAGTTCACGGTGGAAGTGTTCGTGAAGCCGGAAGTAACTCTGGGCCAGTATAAGGGTATTGAGGCCGAGAAACATCAGCACGCTGTGGACGACGAGGCGGTCAAGGCTGAGATCGAGCGTGCCCGTGAGCGCGTTTCCCGTTACATTGAGGTGGAGGACCGCCCGGTCAAGTTGGATGACCAGGTGACCATCAATTACGCCGGCTTCTGCGAGGGCGAGCAGTTTGAGGGCGGCACCGCCGAGGGCCAGAAGTTGGTCATCGGCAGCGGCAACTTTATCCCCGGTTTCGAAGATCAGCTGGTGGGCGCCGAAGTGGGCAAGGAAGTGGAAGTGAATGTAACTTTCCCCGAGAAGTATCACGCTGAAAATCTGGCCGGCAAGCCTGCCACCTTTAAGGTAACCGTGACCGAGATCCAGGAGAAGGAAGTGCCCGAGCTGGACGACGAGTTCGCCAAGGATGTCTCTGACTGCGATACCTTGGAGGAATATCGTGCCCAGACCAAGGAAAAGCTCCAGAAGCAGGCCGATGAGCGCGCGGATGTGGAATTCGAAAACGCGGTGGTCGAGCAGGCGGTGGAGAACGCCCAGATGGATATCCCCGAGCCCATGGTGGAAAGCCAGGTGACCAGCATGCTGCGCGATATGGAAATGCGCATGATGTATCAGGGCCTGCGCATGGAGGATTATCTGAAGTATACCGGCCAGACCATGGAACAGATGCGCGAGACCCAGAAGGAAGAGGCTGAGCGCCGGGTGCGCACCCAGTTGGTGCTGGACGCCATTGCTCAGGCCGAGTCCATCGAGGCGGATGAGGAATCCATGGACAAGGAGATCGCCAAGTACGCTGAGCAGTCCAAAAAGTCGGTGGAAGACTTCAAGAAGGGCCTGTCCAGCCAGGATATGGAATATCTCGCGGCCATGGTCAAGGTGCAGAAGACCGTGGACTTCCTGAAGGCGGAAGCCGTGGTAAAACCCTGCGACTGTGAATAATTTATTGAGAGCAGGCGTTTAAGCTTTACGGGATATGGGTATATTGGACCCGTGGGCAAATCAGAAAACTGGAAGCATGGAGGTGCGTTTCTGATGAATTTGGTGCCTTATGTAATCGAGCAGACCAACCGAGGCGAACGGTCCTACGATATTTTTTCGCGCCTGCTGAAGGATCGCATCATTTTCCTGGGCGGTGAAATCGACGACAATACCGCCAACCTGGTGGTGGCTCAGATGCTGTTCCTGGAAATGGAAGACCCGGATGCGGACATCATGTTGTATATCAACAGCCCTGGCGGATCGATTTCCGCGGGCATGGCGATTTACGACACCATGCGCTATTTGAAATGCGAAGTATCCACCCTGTGCGTTGGATTGGCGGCGTCCATGGGCGCGTTTTTGCTGGCGGCCGGCGCAAAGGGCAAGCGCAAAGCCTTGCCCAACGCCGAAATTATGATCCATCAGCCCTTGGGCGGCGCAAAGGGACAGGCCACGGATATCGCCATCCAGGCCGAACAAATCCTTCGCATCAAGCGTAAGATGAATGAGCTGCTATCCCAGAATACCGGCAAGCCGCTCTCTGAGGTTGAAAAAGATGTGGAGCGCGATCACTATATGACCGCCGAGGAAGCCAGGAACTATGGCTTGATCGATGAGATCATCGCGCCGCGCCGGTAAGCAAAATTGGAATGTAAAGGTTTGAGGTGAAACATGGCCAAACAAGAAGATCGTATGAACAAGCTGGTGAAGTGCTCTTTCTGCGGGAAGACACAGGATCAGGTTAGGCGGATCGTCGCCGGACCGGGCGTTTATATCTGCGACGAATGCATCCTGCTTTGTCAGGAGATCGTGGCGGACGACCTGGCCCCGGCCCCTTCGGTGAGCGGAGGCAATCTGCTGCGTCCCAAAGAGATTAAAGAAGTACTGGATCAGTATGTAGTCGGTCAGGAGGCGGCCAAGAAAGCGCTTTCCGTGGCGGTATATAACCACTATAAGCGCATTCAAAACCCGCCGAAGCAGGGCGATGTGGAGCTTCAGAAATCCAATATTGTGATGCTGGGCCCCACCGGTTGCGGTAAGACCTATCTTGCCCAAACGTTGGCAAAAATCCTGAACGTTCCCTTTGCCATTGGCGACGCCACCAGCCTGACCGAGGCCGGCTATGTGGGCGAGGATGTGGAGAATATCCTGCTTCGCCTGATTCAGAACGCGGATTATGATATTGAGGCTGCACAGCGGGGTATCATCTATATCGACGAAATCGATAAGATTGCCCGAAAGAGCGAAAATCCCTCCATTACCCGGGATGTTTCGGGCGAGGGCGTGCAGCAGGCGCTTTTGAAAATTCTTGAGGGCACTGTGGCCAGCGTTCCGCCTCAGGGTGGGCGCAAGCATCCCCATCAGGAATTTATTCAGATAGACACCACCAATATTCTGTTTATCTGCGGCGGTGCCTTTGATGGTATTGAGAAAATCGTGGAAAACCGAATTGGCAAAAAGACCATGGGCTTTGGAGCCGAGATTCATGGAAAGGCCGATCGCAGCAGCGACGAGGTTATGAGTCAGCTCAGGCCGGAAGATCTCTTGAAATTCGGCTTGATTCCCGAATTTGTGGGCCGGTTGCCGGTGATGATTACCTTGCAACAGCTGGATGAGCAGGCTCTGGTCAACATCCTTACAGAGCCCAAGAACGCCTTGGTCAAACAGTATCGCCGTCTGCTGGAAATGGACGGCGTGGAGTTGGAGTTTACCGAAGAGGCGCTTAAGGTAATCGCCAATCTGGCAATTCAGCGCAAATCCGGCGCGCGCGGCCTTCGGGCGATTATCGAGGATATTATGATGGATACCATGTATGAACTGCCCAGCCAAGGTGCCGTTACCCGGTGCATCATCACGGAAAAGGCGGCCCGTGGGGAGTGCAAACCCGAATTGATTAGCGGGGAGCGGCAGGTTTCCATTGCGCCTGAAGAGTTGCCTCCGGTGCAGGAGCCTTCGGTCTCTTAAAGTATGGATTTTTAAATCCCTCCATATCGAAAGATCGTGGAGGGATTTTTTTCATTTTATCGGGAATTTTTCTTGAAAGCCCCTTATAAACCGCACATTTTTGCCCATACTAAGGCTCAACAGGAGGGGAAAAAATGTTTGCGGCAATTTTAGTGATTCTTCAGTTGTTTTTAACCACGGTCATGGGCATCTATTTTTATCGCCAGGTCAAGGCGCAAAATAGCCAGCCCGGAGGCAACCGCTACAGCGGACGGCGCGAGCTGGATAAGCTGAATAAAATGAAACAGATCCATCTGTCGGATCCGCTGAATGAGCGGGTGAGGCCCATGCGCTTTGAGGATATCGTGGGCCAGGAGCAGGGGATTCAGGCCCTTAAAGCCATCTTGTGCGGTCCCAATCCCCAGCATGTGATCATCTATGGCCCGCCCGGGGTGGGCAAGACCTGCGCGGCGCGATTGGTGTTGGAAGCGGCCAAACACAGCGAGGGGAGCCCTTTTGCCGCGAACGCGCCCTTTATCGAGATGGATGCCACTTGTGTGCGCTTTGACGAGCGAGCCATCGCGGATCCGCTCATTGGCAGCGTACACGATCCCATTTACCAGGGCGCGGGCCAGCTGGGTATAAACGGCGTTCCGCAGCCCAAAGAGGGCGCGGTAAGCCGGGCCCATGGCGGGGTGCTGTTTTTGGATGAAATCGGCGAGCTTCATCCCATACAGATGAACAAGCTGCTAAAAGTGCTGGAAGACCGCAAGGTGCGGTTTGAGAGCGCCTATTATAACCCCGAGGATTCCAATGTGCCGCGCTATATCCATGATATTTTTGAAAACGGCTTGCCCGCAGATTTCAGATTGGTGGGCGCTACCACCCGTTCGCCAGAGGAGCTTCCGCCCGCCCTGCGTTCCCGCTGCATGGAGGTGTTTTTTAGAGCTCTGGAACCCGAAGAATTGGGAAAAATCGCCCGGGATTCGGCCGAAAAGGCCGGGTTTAAGCTGGATGGGGAAACAGCCAATTTGGTCGGCCGCTATTCGGCCAGCGGACGCGACGCAGTGAATATCGTCCAGATGGCCGCGGGCTTGGCTCAAATGGAGGAAAGGAATACCATTCTCAAGCAGGATGTGGAATGGGTTCTGGATTCCGGCCATTACAGCGCCCGAACCGATGGGATGCGCAAGCGCGATCCCCAGCCAGGCGTGGTCAACGGCCTGGCCGTGCATGGCGCGCATCAGGGCGCGGTTATGGAAATTGAGGCGGTGGCTCGTCCGGGTAAGGGCCGGGTATCGGTCACCGGCATTGTGGAACAGGAAGAGCTGGGCGCCGGAAGCGGCCACACCATGCGCCGGCCCGGAACCGCGCGTATTGCCGCGGATAATGTATTGACTTTGCTGAGAAATATGAACATTCCGGTGGATGAGTATGATTTGCACATCAATTTCCCGGGCGGCATGCCGGTGGATGGGCCTTCGGCAGGCGTGGCCATGGCAGTGGCCGCTTACTCAGCCATTACCCAAATTCCGGTGGCCTGTGATGTAGCCATGACCGGAGAATTGTCCGTTCGGGGCAAGGTGCTGCCGGTGGGCGGTGTGCCCGAAAAGATGCAGGCCGCCATCAAGGCCGGGCTGAAGCGGGTGCTGATTCCGGCGGCCAATGATCAACAGCGCTATCGGGAACTGGAAGCCGAAATTATTCCGGTGGATGACGTGCATCAGGCTCTGGAATTGGCCTTGGGCGTGCGCGGGGCCGAACTGGCCGAGCCGCGCCATGTTCCGGCGCTGGCCGCGGAAGCCGGAAATAAATAGGAAATGACCCCATTTTAAAAGTAAGGCCCGGACGATATGGGTGCGTCCGGGCCTTGCGCTCAGTTTAGGGGAACGTTGATAATGGTTAGGGGAGTGGCTCGGATGAGCTTGATCCAAGGCCTTCCGTTTTCCCTGGGCGCTTCCATGTAGATATCCTGTTCAGGGGTGAAGGGCGAACACTTAAATCGCAGCGGAGTGGCGCTTTCTATGGCGCTTCGGAACCGCTTTAGCCCCATGGTAAACCGCCGTTCATACTGGAAGGAATCAGCCACCAGCTCGTCGCCGCAGTAAATCTGAATCACATTGGCATTGGTCTCAAAATCCAGCCGCATATCCTCAAAGTGATCGAACAAATCGGAAGAAACCTGGAGCAGATACTCAGGGCAATCCTGAACAGGCGCAAACAGGTATTTGGCATAGGGATTATCCGACTCAATTAAGGCCAAGGCCGGGGAAATGCCCACCGTCATCGGCGGGTTTGCCCGTTCTTCCCGATAGATGGAGAATATACCGGAACGTCCGCTGTAGGTGCCGCCTGCGCATGGGGTGAGCGGCGGATAGAGCAGCCATTCGGCGCCAGGGGTTCCCAGCATTTTAAAGCCCGCGGGTGTTACAATGGCGCCATTGGGCGCAATGCAGACAGTAGTCTGTTTTTGTTCTTCGTTGACGAAGAAGGCCTTGGATTGATCTTCAGTCAAAATGACGATTCGAACAAGACCCTGTTCGGCGTTGAATTCCAAACAGCAATCCGTGCCCGGCATCAGGCCATCAATCAAACCCTGGTCGCTTTGCACGCCTTCGGGCAGCCGGTCAGGATTGCGGTTCATGAGCAACAACGGCTCGACGCCATCTGGAGCAAACATGAACAGGGTTACGCCCTCGGCTCGCTTCATCCGATACAGCGGTTGAACGCTGGCGCTTTTGATGCAGAGTTCGCCTTCGGTCAGATTAAAGGGGAAGATCAGGCTGACCCCGGCGGGCAGGTTCACCGGGCGGGGCGGCACACACACCGTTTCTTCTTCCAAGGCAATTTCCAATTGAAAATCCGGCTGATCGCTCAGCTGGGCAAGCCGCTGATAGCTGTTGAAGAATACGAATCCGCTCTTTCCGTTGCTGCGGATGGCGTAGCGCGGAGTAGTGGTGTCCTGCAAATCCTTGGGCTTTTCGCCGGGGAAAACGGGTTGCATGGCGGCCAGATTTTCTCCATAGCTCATGAGCAGATGATGAAGCCGCTTGAGGTCAAAATAACTGGGTTTTAAATCCCCATACTCGCCCACGGGCGCCTGGAAGTCGTAGCTGGAAACCGGCACGTCGTTGGGATAGCCGGTGTCTCGGCTCTCCTGAAACAAACCGTTGGTCGGGTTGTATCCGCCGTGGAACATGTAGTATCCGGGCAGATTGCTGCCGCTACCCAACAGGCAGAGCGACATGGCGTACGCATCCATGGGCTGGATGATGGGCCGCCTGTGATAGGTAACCTGATTGCCCGGCCCCAATTCACAGGTCAAAAAGGGGTAGGTTTCCAGTTCGTCGTTACCTGGGGCCGAGCCGCCGGCGATCTGATCGCTGCCAATGCTGCTGTCATTGCGAACCGGGGTAAAGAAAAAGTGTGGATTGGGGGGCAGCGGATGGGTATGTTGCTCCCAAGGCGCCTCGGGGTAGCCGCCGAACAGAGGCAATACTTCATTTTCCGGGAACTGGGCGACGCCATCCGCACCCCATCCGGTGACCGTATAAAAGGGCGCTTCCATGCCGTGATCCAACGCCATCTTTTTCAGTTTTAACAGATAATCACTGTCGCCGGTCAACTCATTCTCCACCTGAAGCGCGATAATGGGGCCGCCATCTTTAAAGAAAAGTCCCTTTAGCTCGTGGGCATAGGTGGCATACAACCGATCCACATAACTCATATACTCGGGGTAATCCCCGCGCAGCGGAATGTTCTTTTCCATCAGCCAATCAGGAAAGCCGCCATACCGGCTTTCTCCATGAGCCCAAGGGCCCAGGCGTATAACAGACCATAGTCCAACTTTGGCGCAAAGCTCCACAAACTGGCGCAAATTGCGCCGGCCTTCGAAATTAAATTCGCCCTCCCGGGCCTCATGATGATTCCAAAAAAGATAGCTGGCCACAATGGAAACGCCGCAGCTCTTGATTTTTCTGAGTTCAGTTTCCCATTCATCCGCATCATAACGGGAAAAATGGAATTCGCCCATGACGGGCAGCCAGGGACGCTGGTTAAACAGCAAATACCGGCTGTTTACCTGCAACCGGTCGCCTGATGGGGACTGACCGCTCAGGTTTAAATGTCCAAAGCGCGGCGCCGTTTGGGAAACGCGACCGTCTATGGCATATTTCATGAGAAAAATCGCCTACCTTCCTGAACATGGTACAAAGGCCAATTAAAACCAAAGTCGGTTTAAATGCTGGCAACGATGGCTCAAAAGCTCGGGATGCTTCAAAGAAAAGCATCAAAAAGCCGGAATAAAACCCCATTCTCAACCCATTTTTATTATACACCAACTTGGCCATTTGCGAAAGAGGGGGGCGAACGGTTAGCCGATGGAGCCGGCGGGAAAATTATAAAACCGGCGCGAAAACCATAAGGTTCGCGCCGGTCAAGGATGGAGGGCTTACTTGCCCTCTTGTTCTTCTATAACTTCTTTGAGACCGGGGAAATCCATCAAGGTGGCGAAATAGTCCGCCGGGGTCTCGGCGCGGCGAATCCGGGTAAAGCTTCCGTCCGGATGCAACAGCACTTCGGCCGAGCGCAGCTTTCCGTTGTAGTTATAGCCCATGGAGAAGCCGTGGGCGCCGGTGTCGTGGATGACCACAAAATCCCCGATATCCACCTTGGGCAACGCCCGGTCAACGGCGAATTTATCGTTGTTTTCGCAGAGCGAGCCGGTCACATCATAGATGTGGTCGTGGGGCAAGTGTTCCTTGCCCGGGATGGTGATGTGATGATACGCCCCATACATGGCCGGACGCATCAAGTTGGCCGCGCACGCATCCAGTCCAAGGTAATGCTTGTAGGTATCTTTTTCGTGCAATACCTTGCTCACCAGATAGCCCGCCGGGCCGGTCATGTAGCGGCCCAGTTCAGTGACCACCCGGATGGGCGCGAGGCCCGCGGGCACAATGATCTCCTCATAAGCCTGGCGCACCCCTTCGCCAATGGCGTACAGATCCGCGGCCGGCTGGTCGGGCAGGTAGGGAATACCGATGCCGCCGGACAGGTTGACCATAAAAATCTCCGCGCCGGTTTCCTGATGAAGCTCCACGGCCACCTGAAACAGGGTTCGGGCCATGGTGGGGTAATAGGCGGG
>DVJW01000208.1 GCA_018716505.1 Candidatus Faecaligallichristensenella faecipullorum
TTTCCAAAAAGTATTCTTCCAACCAGCCCTCGGGCCTGGCGCCGGGATGGGCTTCCCGGAAAAACGCCTGATAAAGGGGATAGTCGCCGGGCCGCAAAACCCTGGCCTGGCCGTACTGCTCCACCCTGTTGCGGGCAAAAACCATCAGATGCATTTCTTTGAGCGCAAAGGCGCGCCGGGCGCGGGACACGATTTCCCCCATGCCGCATGCCCGCACCGAGTCCGCAAAAGCCCGGTGCCGGGGCGCATAGCTCACCACGCATTGCCCATCCCGCTCCAGAATATACAGCGGATACTTGCACCCAAACCCCTTTAAAACCTGTTCCCGCCGGGGATCCTCGATAAAATGGACGCCCGGGCCCAGCCGCGACGGCTTTTCCCCGCAGAAATGGGCGTAAAAGCGCTCGGTAATCTCATAAACGGCCTCAAAGGTCATGACCTTCCCCCCTATATCCAATTCCCGGTGGGCAAACTGCCCAGGGACTTATTATAGGCCTCCAGCCGGTAGGCCTTTGGGGCGCGCCACACCCGGCCCAGGGGAATTTCCGGGCTTTCACAGGGTTCCAGCTCGCCCATCTCCACCCCCTGCACCCGGTAGAGCCGGCTGAGCTTCAGGCCGTTATGATCGATATGGCCGTCCAAAGACAGGCTCAGCGCGCTGGGGCAGGCGCCCAGGGCCCGGGCCAAATTGGGAAACGGGGTAATCAGCGCGCCGGGCCTGATCGCCTCCGCATGGCCCGGTGCCCCGTAATACCAGACGCCCCGGTCAAAATCCCGGGCATGATGCCAGCATTCCCCAAAGGCAATCAGATGCCAGGCCCCGTCTTCATACTCCGCCTCGCAAAAGCAGCAGCTGGGCACCGAGATATCCATCAGCTGATCCAGGGGAAGGCCCATCAGCGCCAGCCGGGCGATGCGCAGCACCAGGGCGTGGGCCACCACCAGCACGTTGCCCCGCTCCCGCCGGGCCAGATCGCTCAAAAAATCCTCCACCCGGGCCTGAACCTGATGAAAATCCTCCCCGTCTCCCACCGGGCGGAAGCGCTCGGGATGGCGGCGGAAGTTTAAGGCCTGCTCCGGATAGCGCGCCTGGGCCTGTTCGATGGTCAGGCCCTCAAAGGCGCCCAGCGAGGCCTCGCTCAACCGCTTATCCGCAATCAATTCCAGCCCCCGTCCGCCCACCAGCAGCCGGGCCGTGTCCATGGCGCGCTTCAACGGGCTCACATACGCCTTGTCCACCGGCAGCAGCTCCAGCCGCTTCTGGAGCTGTTCCGCCTGGCGCACCCCCAGCTCGGTCAGGGGCGAATCGCACGCGCCCTGCATCTTCTGGGATACGTTCCATTCGGTCTGACCATGGCGGGTCAGGTACAACCTCATTCGCCTTGCCCCCTCTTTTGCCGTCGCTCCGGCGGCCCCCATCAAGCCGCCTTTTGCTGAAAATTCAGCCGCTTTTTCCACCGGCCGCTCCAGAAGCGCTCGGCCAGCAGCAGCGCCCTCATCACATTATCCCCCACCATGCAGAGCCAAACCTGATTGAGCCCCAAATGGAACACGCTCACGCACAGGAAGCTGCCCAAAATGCGGACGCCCCACATGGTGATAATCGAATACACAAAGGGAACCCGGGTGTCGCCCACCCCGTTGAACACGCCCTCCAGGATAATCAGCAGCCCGAACAGCGGCTCGGAAACCGCCACAATGCGCAGGGCCGAGGCCCCCATCTCAATGACCGCGGGATCAGAGCTGAAAATGCGCATCATGAATTCCGGGAAGGCAAAGAGCAGGCCCCCGGTAAGGGTCATCAGCAGCACGGTAATCACGATCATGGTGCGGGCCATGTGGTTGAGCTTCTTTTGGTCGCCCTCACCCAGGGCGTTGCCCGCCAGGGTGGCCGCGGCCGACTGCATGCCGTAGCCCGGGATATAGAAGGCCTGCTCCGCGGTGATGGCCAGGGAATGGGCGGCCAGAGCCACGGTGCCCAGCGAGGTCACCAGGGAGGTAAACACCACCTGGCCCAAACAGGCGCCCATGCGCTCCAGGGCCACCGGAAAGCCCACCCTGACGCACTGGCCCATCACCGGCTTGTCCAGCTTCAATTTTCTTCCCTTGAAGGACACCAGCGGGTTGCGCAGCACGCCCACAAGCATCAGGCTTCCGCCCGCAATATGGGCGACGGCCGTGGCGATGGCCGCGCCGGCCACCCCCAGCCCGGCCCCCCAGACCGGGATATTCACCGGGCCCAGGTTCATGGTCCGGGATTCGTAAATCAGGAAAAAGTTGAGCACCACGTTGATGCCGTTGGTCAGCAGGCCCACCAGCATGGGGGTTTTCATATCGCTGGCCGCCCGCAGCACCGAGCCGAAGATGATGCTGCTGGCCCGGAACAGCATGGGCGCGCACACGATGGCAAAGTACACCGCGGCGTCCCGGCGAATCTCCGGTTCGGCGCCCAGCCAGACCGGCAAAAACGGGGAGATCGCCAAGGTCGCCACCCCCAGCGCCGCGCCCAGCGCCACCGTCAAATACAGCGCCTGGGCCGAAGCCGTGCGCGCCCGCTCGTAATCCTTGGCCCCCAGGGCCCGGGATATGCAGGCCAGCACCCCGATGCCCATGGCAAACATGGGCGCGTTCACCAGCCAGCCCATGGTGGAAGTCAGGCCCACTGCGGCCGAGGCCTGTTTGCCGATGCGGCCCACCATGGCGGTGTCCGCGTATTGAACCACGGTTTGGAGCGCCTGTTCGACGATGGTGGGCCAGGCCAGCGCCACCACGGTCAGCACCATTTCCTTATAATTTGCGATCAGGCGATTCAAAAAGCCCTTGACCCTCAAATCCAACTGTCCCCTTTCACCCAAAGTATGACCTGTCCCCAACGACAGGATTACAGTTTATGCAGCAGGTTAAAATCCATGGGCAGGCTGAGCGGCACCCAGAACAGGGCGTACTGGACGGCCCGGCCCACCTCCAGGCCGGCCGCGTTTTTCACCCGAAAGACAATCTCGCTGCCCGGCACGCACTCGCGCACCGAATCCCTGAGCTTTTCCCGGGCGCTCTCGCACACCGAGTCCATGGCCAGCACCTGCTTTTCGCCGCCGCGCTCCCGGATATCCACCAGGCACACGATATGGCCCACCCGCAGGTTGCACAGGGCCGCGCCCCCGGCCTCCAGCACCCCGGCCAGGGCCTGATGGTCGTTTCTCAGCCCGTCGAAGCGGTATTCAAAGCCCATTTCCCTGGCCAGGCCCGCCCGCTGCATGGCCGAGAGCAAGGCGGGCCGGTCGGTGCCGGTGTCGTCCCGGCCGCCGTTTTGAACCGAGAAATCGGCCAGGGCCTCCACATCGATGCGCCGTCCGGTCATCCATTCCACCGCGTGGGCAATGGCGAATATGCCGCAGCCCGCCCCGCAAAGGTCGCTCTTTTCTTCCCCATAGCCATAGGGATGCGTCCAATCCGCGCTCTTTTGGTTATGAAACAGGATTTCCCGATCCCCATAGCGGATCAGGCGGGTTTTTCCGGTGGGTTCAAGCCATTGCATGCTTTCGCTTCCCTTCGAAATTCAAAAATAGTGGGCCCAGTCTATCAGCATATAGTTTATCATAACACGGGCAAAGCGCGCTGGCAAGGGGGCCTTTTTGTGGAGGGGGCAGGGGGAGGTTTCAAATCTCCCCCTACAACCCCCTTAGTTGCTTTCCTTTATCAAAGGAAACAAATTACCCCTGGCGGGGCGCAAGTTTTATGGAGGGCCCAGGGGGGATTCCGATTTCCCCCTATAACCCCCTTGGTTGCTTTCCTTTATCAAAGGAAACAAATTACCCCTGGCGGGGAAGGGTTTTTTCTTGGAGGGCCCAGGGGGGATTCCGATTTCCCCCCTTAGGGCCCTCCAAACCACCCGTAACCCCCTTGAAACGGCCGCTGTGGGGGCTTGCCGCCCCCGGCGCGGGGCCTCCCCCGCAACGTTCCGCCAAAGGTTGGCTGAATTTGCCCGCTAAACGCGGCAAAACAAGAAAAAGGCCCTAATCCAGCGGCATTTCGCTTCGATTAGGGCCTTAACCTTTATCCTGCCGTGCCTGGCACGGCAAACTCCGATAGCCAATAGCGGAGCGAACGTCAACCCCAAAACCGCTGGAGGGGGTAGGGGT
>DVJW01000209.1 GCA_018716505.1 Candidatus Faecaligallichristensenella faecipullorum
ATCTTATTTTTTCTCGCCAAGCAGTTTGCTTAGCTCATCCATAAAGGTCTGGATATCGCGAAATTGACGATAAACCGAGGCAAAGCGCACATACGCCACCTCGTCCAGATCTTTCAGCCCATCCATGACCATTTCACCCAACACCTGGGAAGAAATTTCCTGATCATAGCTATTGTAGGCCTTCATCTCGATGTTCCTGACCAGCGCATCAATATCCTTCAGCGGAACCGGCCGCTTTTCGCAGGACTTGATAATTCCGGCGCGCAGCTTCTCGGCGTCAAAGGTCTGACGGCTCTTATCTTTTTTAATCACCATCAATGGCACGGTATCGATTTTTTCATAAGTGGTAAACCGACGCCCGCATCCTTCACATTCGCGCCGTCTTCGGATCGCGTTGCCGTCCTCGGTGGAGCGGGAATCAATGACGCGGCTGTCGGTGCAATTGCAATAGACGCATCGCATAGCCTTCCCCTTCTTTTTATCCTTTATCCTTTACATTATACAAAATGTTAATCATTTCGTCCAGTGGTTTACCCCATTAATTTACGTTCGTATTTAGTTAATTGTATGTTCGCTTATGGCTTAACACTTAAAAAAGTCGGGTTCCAGCTCCACCAGGATCACATCATCGCCAATCCGCCGGATGCGGCTCCAGGGAATCGTATAGCCTTCGCGCTCGCCCTTTATGGTGGTCCACAGCTTTGTGGGGCCGGGCACCACCAGAGCCTCCACACAGGCGTTGACCGCATTAAAGTGCAGGTCAATGGGCTTTCCCAGTTTGCGGCCATCGCAAACATTGATTACATCCTTGCACCTGAGCTCCGAAAAACTCATGGGGAATCACCTCCATATACCTCATCCTATGATTCCCCATGGATTTTGACCACCGTATACCCTCCTCAGTGTATGAGGGCAAGTGAACCAGCGGGCTAAGCCTTCAAATATTCCAGCACCTGGCCAGGATTAAGATCGGGCTTGACCTTCTCAAACACCTTTTCCACCACCCCGTTTTCATCAATGACAAAGGTGGTGCGCACCACACCCATGCTCACTTTTCCATAGAGCTTCTTTTCCTGCCATACCCCGTAGGCCTGGATGGCCTCCAGAGCCGGATCGCTGAGCAATACAAAGGGCAGGGACAGTTTATCGGCGAACTTCTGATGGGAGGCCACGCTGTCCTTGCTAACCCCGACAATAACCGCGTTACATTCCTCAAAGCCGCTGAACGCATCGCGAAACGCGCAGGCCTGGCGGCTGCAGCCCGGGGTATTGTCCTTTGGATAAAAATACAAAACCAGCTTTTTCCCCTTAAAATCGCCGAGCCGAACCGTCTCGCCCCGGGCGTTTTGAAGCGCAAAATCCGGAGCCTTTTCTCCCACCTGAACCATAAGTATTCTTTTCTCTCCTCTCGCATCAAAGTTCCACCGGGAGGGAATGCTCCGCCCAAATACCATCCGCCTGTACCCGGCAATCCACAGCCATAAGCCGGACACCGGCCGCCTGGGCATCCTCCAGCGCCCGGGCAAACTCCGGATGGGTCAGCCGGTTGGGCGACACCGCGCGGGCGCCCTTGCGCGCCACCACAAACACCGCGCAGGCCTCATAGCCCTCCTGGATCGCCCGGGCCAGCTCGCCCAAATGGCGAACCCCGCGCAAAGTGGGCGCATCCGGAAACAGGGCCACCCCGTCCTTCACCAAGGTAACGCCCTTAACCTCACAGAAGATGCGTTTTCCCTCGGTTTCCAGATAAAAATCCAGTCTGGATTCACCCTTTTTTACCTCGCGCCGGATTCGAACCCCGCTTCCAAAGGGCACCCCGCTTTGCACCCATTCCTCAAAGACCCGGTTAACCACCTGGCTATCGATATTGACCCATTGGCCTTGGCTTTGAACGGCCACCAGGTCAAAGGCGGTTTTTCGCTTTTCGCCTTCCGCGCGGCACAGCGCAATCCTGGCCTCCGGCAACAAGAGCTCCCTCAGCCGCCCGGTATTCTTTACATGGCATTCGCACTCAGCGCCGCCAATCCGGCATTCCGCCGCGAACCGGTTGAGCCGCTTTAAAAAAATGCCCTCACATATGTGCTGATAGCGCACCGCGCCGCCTCATTTCCCGTGCGCCGCATGGGCGCGTTTGCTCTATTCCAGTGTATATCATCTTTCGCTTTCTGTCAAATTTTTTGCGATCCGTTTAAATATATTTTTTCATCTGTTGAAGCGCGGCTTTCTCCAGCCGGGATACCTGGGCCTGGGATATGCCAATCTCCTCGGCCACCTCCATCTGGGTTCGTCCCTGGAAAAAGCGGCGGCGAATGATGTTGCGCTCCCGGTCGTTCAATTTGCTCATGGCCTGACGAATGGAAAGATCGCGCACCCATTCGTTGTCATCCACCCTGGGATCTTTCAGCTGATCCATGACATAAATGGCGTCGCCCCCATCCTGATAGATGGGCTCAAAGAGCGAGACCGGATCCTGTATGGCTTCCAGGGCCAGCACGACCTCCTCTTCCTCCATGCCAATATGGCGGGCAATTTCCCCCACGCCGGGCTCGCGGCCGGTGCTGTAGCTCAGTTTTTCCCTGGCTTTCATGGCCTTGTAGGCGATATCCCTGAGCGAACGGGAAACGCGAATGGGATTGTTGTCCCTCAAATACCTTCGAATTTCTCCAATAATCATCGGAATGAACATCTTTGAATGAAAAAGGGCGAACCCAGGCTTTTGGCCCCGGTTCGCCCCAGCGGTCATCCATTACTTTTGGGCGTTCTCTTCAGGATTTTCGATCCAAATATGTCCATCCTTGAGTTCCATGCGCACCTTGTTGCCCTTGAGCCCCAGTTGATCCAACAGTTCGCGGGGAATTTGCACCCGTCCCGCGCGATCCAATACCGCAAACTCCTCGTGGGCATCGGCCTCATCGCCCAAATCGCCCAAATCCTGCATCTGGCTTAAATATCCCTCACTGATGATGCGCTCACTGCTGGTCTTGCCATCCCGGATGGACACCACCCGATTGACCTTGCGGGCCAGCATCCGGTCATGGGTCACGATAACCACCGTAAGCCCCAGCTCCCGATTCAAAGTGCGGAACACATCCAGGATATAGTTCGAGGTTTTCACATCCACCGATCCGGTGGGCTCGTCAGCCAGCAGAATCTTGGGCCGGTTAGCCAGCGCAATGGCTA
>DVJW01000210.1 GCA_018716505.1 Candidatus Faecaligallichristensenella faecipullorum
CGCCGCTGCGGATTGAATATGAAGGGGCTGCGGCCCCTTCATGCATCCCCAAACGGGAAAAATAGGTTTGTCAATGGTCTGAAGGGGGCGCGGCTCAGCCGCGCCCCCTTCCATTTTTCCCTCTCGAATTACGCCCCGCCGGTAAGGTGTTCGATCAGGATCTTGATGCCCATTAAAATCAAAATCACGCCCCCGGCCAGCTCGGCCCGGGATTTGTATTTGCTGCCAAACACATGGCCCATTTTGACGCCCAGGGCCGACAGGACGAAGGTAATAACCCCGATAAAGCTCACGGCCGGGGCGATGTTGACCTGCAAAAACGCAAAGGTTACGCCCACGGCCAGGGCGTCTATGCTGGTGGCCAAAGCCAAAGGCAGCATGGTTTTAAAGTCAAAGGCGTCGTTAAGACACTCGCTCTCCTCCCGGGATTCCTTGATCATATTCAGTCCGATAAGCGCCAATAGCACAAAGGCGATCCAATGGTCAAAGCTGGTGATAAACGACTCAAACCGAACCCCCAAAAGATAGCCGATCAGCGGCATCAGCGCCTGAAAGCCGCCGAAATACAGCCCGGTGATCAGGGCGTGGCGCGGCTTCAGCTGCTGAACCGAAAGGCCCTTACAGATGGCCACCGCGAAGGCATCCATGGAAAGCCCCAACGCGATAATAAAAAGTTCCAAAAGACTCATGCGTTTTCCTCCTTTGTTGATCCACCCCGGTGCGTGGCGGCATAAAAAAAGACCTATCTGCCGCCTTGGAACAGATAAGTCTCATCATTTCAAACAAAGCCAGGAGGCAGGCCTCCAGTATGTTGACTTCGTTGCGTCCCCAAAAGGGCCGCCGACTACTCCCTTATTTGACTATTATATAGGTGATTTTCCGCTTTGTCAACCATGGCTCGGGGAAATCCTGCCCTCGGCGCATGCCCTGGGCGCTTTGGTTGACATTTTCCGGGCCCGCATGCTATACTTTCCTTGATTTTACCCTCAGTACACAAAGGAGGATGTAAGCAATGCCAGAAATCCGCGACATCTATACGCGTTCCGGCCAAAAGACCGGCCGCACATTCGTCAAGGGCGAAGCGCTGGCGCCAGGGGAATATTTTCTGCATGTTGTTGTCCTTTTGCAGGGACGGGGCGGAAAATATCTTTTACAGCAGCGCGCCTTGAACGCAAAGCATTTCCCCGGGCGTTGGGACGTAACCGGCGGCGGGGTGACCAGCGGCGAAGACAGCCGGGACGCCGCGGTGCGCGAGGTTCAGGAAGAGCTGGGGCTGACGTTCGATGCCGCGCAATTGGTGTATGGCGGGCGCATTTTGCAAAACGACGCCTATCATCTGGACATGTACGGCGCAAAGGGCGATTTTACCGAAGCGGACTGCAAATTCAACCCGCGGGAGGTCAACGCCGTGCGCCTGGCGGACTTTGATGAATTCGCCGAACTTGTCTCCTACAACAAGGACGACGCCTTTATGCGGCTGCAGGAGCACGTGCGCCGGCTTCTGGAAGGCTGAAAATGTTTTTTTTCGCCCAACGGGCCGTGCGGTTGCGGGCGCGGACTGCGGATCAGCCCCGCCGGGGAATTGACTTTTCCCCTTAAACATGGTATGCTGAATATAACTTCATAGTTGCGGGGGGACTCTTCGGAGTTGAGAAGGTAAAACCTGACCCTTTGAACCTGTTGGTTAATACCAGCGCAGGGAGCATTGTTATTCATTCTCAAAAAAGAATTTGTAAGGATACTCGCTGCGCGGGGCAGCGGGTATCCTTTTTTAGTTTGGAGGCAAAAGATGAAAACAGCATTGACCATCGCAGGCTCGGACTGCAGCGGCGGCGCGGGCATCCAGGCGGATATCAAGACCATGTCCGCCCTGGGCGTGTTTGGCATGAGCGTGATTGTGTCGGTGGTGGCGGAAAACACCAGCCGGGTGATCTCCATAGAGGACGTTTCCCCCAAGGTGATCGCGGACCAGATCGACGCGGTGTTTGAGGATATTGAGGTGGACGCGGTCAAGGTGGGCATGTTGTCCACCCCGGAGTGCATGAAGGCGGTGGCCCAAAAACTGAACCAGTATAAGCCCAGGCATGTGGTCATTGACCCGGTCATGTATGCCAAAAACGGCTGCCCGCTGATGCAGGAGAGCTCCATCGATACCCTGATTCAAACCGTAATTCCCCTATCCACCTTGCTTACCCCCAATATCCCGGAGGCCGAAAAAATCGCGGGCATGAAAATTGAAACCATTGAGCAAATGAAGCAGGCGGCCGTGAAAATCGCCTCCATGGGCGCGGGGGCGGTCCTGGTCAAAGGCGGCCACTATATGGGCGACGCCCAGGATGTGCTGTATGACGGAAAGGAATTTTATACCTTTGTTCAAAGGCGCATCGACACCAAAAACACCCATGGCACCGGCTGCACCCTGTCCAGCGCCATCGCCTCTTATCTGGCCCTGGGCGAGGATCTGAAAGGCGCGGTGGAGAAGGCCAAGGCCTATGTCACCGGAGCCATTGAAAACGCCCTGGAGCTGGGCAAGGGCTGCGGCCCGACCCATCATTTTTTCCGGTTTTATCCATCCAAATAACCAAGGAGGAAGCGCGCATGAGCTTTATGGAAGAAGTGATCGCCGGTTCAAAGCCCCTTTGGGATGCGGCGGCCAACTCGGAATTTATCGAGCAAATGGGCAAGGGCACCTTGGACAAGGCGAAATTTTTGGACTATATGGTGCAGGATAGCCTGTATCTTCGGGACTATGCCCGCGCCTATGCCATGGCCATGTTCAAGAGCCATACCCTTCAGGAAATCCAGGTCTTTTACTCGGTGCTGGGCTTTGTAAACGAGCATGAAAACGCCACAAGGCTGCGCTATCTTTCCGACGCCGGGCTGACCGACGCGGATGTGGAGAATATCCCCAAAAAGCCGGCCTGCGCGGCCTACACCGGTTTTCTCATCAAAACCGCCCAGGAGGAGGAGATTCCCGAAATCCTGATGGCGGTCATGCCCTGCATGTTGGGGTATTACGATGTGTTTGAGCGGCTGGTTCAGCGCTATCCTCAGGTTTTGGATTCCTACTTCGGCCCGCTGGTGCGCGATTACACCGCCCCGGGCTATGGCGAGAGCTGCAAAATTTGGACCGATTATTGCGAAAAGGCCTGCAAAGACCTGGACGCCGCGCGCAAGGAAAAGCTCAAGGAGATTTTCAAGGAAGCCAGCGCGCATGAACTCTATTTCTGGGAAATGGCAGGAGGAAAAGAAAATGAACAATAATCAAATTGTGAGGGACAACGTGCCCTTGGTACATTGCATCACCAACTATGTCACGGTCAACGACGTGGCCAACGCGCTTTTGGCCTGCGGCGGCTCGCCCATCATGGCCGACGACATCGACGAGGTCTCTGAGATCACCTCGATCAGCAACACCTTGGTCATCAACATCGGCACCCTGAACCGCCGCACCATGGCTTCCATGGTGCGCGCCGGAAAGACCGCCAATGAAAAGGGCATTCCGGTGGTGCTGGATCCGGTGGGCGCGGGCGCGTCCGGCCTGCGCAACGAGGCGGTGGAAAACCTGCTGAAGGAAGTAAAGTTTGCGGTCATCCGGGGCAATCTGTCCGAGGTTTCCTTCATCGCGGGCCTCAAGGTCTCCACCCGGGGGGTGGATACCAGCGCGGCGGACAGCGGCAACGATCCGGTGGCCGTTTCCAGGGCGGTGGCCGAAAAGTTTGGCTGTGTGGCCGCCATCACCGGGGCGGTGGACGTGATTTCCGACGGCAAGCGCCTGGCCAGGATCCATAACGGCGTGGCCCAGATGGGCAAGATCACCGGCACCGGCTGCATGCTGTCCGGGGTCATCGGCGCGTATGTGGGCGCCTGCCCGGACGCCTTCTCGGCCACGGTGTCGGCCATAGCCTCCATGGGCATTGCGGGCGAGATGTCCTGGGCGGCGAACGGCGAGAAGGGCACCGGAAGCCTGCACATCGGCATCATCGACGCGCTCAGCCAAATCGGCGATGAAACCATCGAAAAGCGAGGCCAGATCAGCTATGAAGGGTAATGTGGATTACAGCCTCTATCTGTGCACCGACCGGGGGCTGATGACCAGCCCCACCATAGAGGACAGCGTGGAACAGGCGCTCAAAGGCGGGGCCACGGTGATTCAGCTCAGGGAAAAGGATTGCTCCAGCCGGGAATTCTATGAGCTGGCCTTGCGGGTCAAGGCCATTACCCAAAGGTATAACGCGCCCCTTATCATCAACGACCGGGTGGACATCGCCCTGGCCGTGGATGCGGACGGGGTGCATGTGGGCCAGAGCGACCTGCCCTGTGCCGCGGTGCGGGCCATCATGGGGCCGGATAAAATCGTGGGCGTATCGGCTTCCAGCCTGGAAGAGGCGGTTCAGGCCCAAAAGGATGGGGCGGACTACCTGGGGGTGGGCGCCATGTATGCCACCAGCACCAAGGACGACGCTGAAATCGTGTCCATGGACGAGCTGAAGGCCATCCGCCGGACGGTGGACTTGCCCATTGTGGTCATCGGCGGCATCAACGCCCGCACCATCCCGAATTTCAAGCACATGGGCATCGAGGGCATTGCGGTGGTGTCGGCCATCGTGGCCCAGGCGGATGTGGAGGGCGCGGCCCGGGCGCTTTTGAAGCTATGGAAAGACTAAAGGGCATCAAGGGCGCGATCTTTGACCTGGACGGAACCTTGCTGGATTCCATGGGCATATGGGGCGAGATTGACCGAAGGTTTCTTGAGCGGCGGGGCATTGAGCTGCCGGAGGACTACATCGACGTCATGAAATTCATGGAGTTCAACCGGGCCGCCGAATATACCATCCGGCGCTTTGGCCTGGATGAAACGCCCGAGGCGCTGATGGCGGAATGGACGCAGATGTCCCGGGAGGCCTATGCCCGGGAAATCGAGCTCAAGCCCGGAGTTCGGGCCTGTTTGGCGCGGCTGGCCCAAGCGGGGGTAAAGATCGCGGCGGCCACCTCGTGCACCCAGGAGCTGTTTGTGCCGGCCCTGAAGCGGGGCGGGGTGTATGATTTGTTTTCCGCCTTTGCCACCACGGCCGAGGCCGGGGTGGGCAAACATTCGCCCGCGGTCTTTCTGTTGGCCGCCCAAAGGCTGGGCCTTGAGCCCCAAGCCTGCGCGGTGTTTGAGGATACCCTGCAGGGCGTCCTGACCGCGCGCGAGGCCGGATTCGCCACCGTCGGGGTATACGACGAATCCTCGGATGCCGAGCAGGAAGACATCCGCCGCCAGGCCAACTTCTATATCCGTTCTTTTTTGGAGTTTGGGCCGCCATCAGGCGGCAAATAATGCAGGGAAGGGTGAAAAAAATGGAGTTCAACCTGCGCGAACAGGCGCTTCAAAAGACCATGATCGCCGCCCATCGGGGGATATCCGGGGGCAATATCCCGTGCAACACCTTGGACGCCTTTGACGCGGCCCTGTATCAGGGCGCGGATATGATTGAGCTGGATGTGGCCGCCTCGAAGGATGGCCAGCTCTTTGTGTTCCATCCGGGCATGGAGCCCGCCCATCTGGGCAGCGCACGGCTGATTCGCGATATGACCGCGCAAGAGGTGGGGGAACTGGGCTTTTTGAACCAGGACAATGTGCCCAGCGGCCATAAGATCAACACCTTGGATCAGGCGTTGGAGCACTTGAAAGGCCGCTGCTATATCAATATTGATAAGTTTTGGGAGAACGTGGAGCCCATCACCCGGGCCGTTCGCCGTCATGGCATGACCGGCCAGATTCTGGTCAAGACCGCGCCCAATGAGGCCATCTTTGACCAGATGGAGCGCCTGGCGCCCGAGCTCAACTACATGCTGGTGATCAAAGAGCGCGACGGGTACAGCATGCGCCTGCGCGACCGGCCGCTCAACTATGTGGGCGCAGAGGTGCTGTTTGAAAGGGAGGACGCGCCGGTGGCCTCCGGGGCCTATATAGAGGAAATGCACCGAAATGGGCTGTTGGTCTGGGCGAACGCCATTGTGTACGACCGCCGGGCCGTGCTGGCCGCGGGCCATAACGACGATATCTCGGCCATCGGCCGTGCGGACGAAGGCTGGGGATGGCTCTTGGATAAGGGCTTTGACATCATTCAGACCGATTGGCCGCTGGCCCTGCGCCTGTATATGCAGAAACGTGCAAAATAAGGCAAATAAGAACCGCCATGAACCGGAGCCAAAGCGCATCCGGACATGGCGGTTTTATTTTTATCCCTGAATCTCCTTGCGCAGCCGCAGGGCCAGGCGCGGCGTCCGGCTGGTGATGTTTTTCACCCCGGCGCGGAGAAAGCGGGCGATGGCCTGCTCCTCGGAGACCGTCCAAAGGGAGAGGCGCTCCGGGCTTTGGGCCAGCAGTTCCTCCGTCACCCGGGCGTAATCCATATTCAGGACGGAAAAGCCCTTTTCCGAAAGGCCGGCGAAGGGATGGGCCCGGTCGGAAAGCTGCTCCTCATTGTACCAGACCGTGACGCCCTGCTCCAGCGCCCAGGGGATTTCCGGGTCGCTGACGCTGCCGGTTATCAAATAGCGCCCCTCAAAGCCGCAGCGCGCGGCCAACTCCGCCGCCGCCCGAACCAGGCCGGGCGCCTTTAAATCCACATTGACCCTCAGCCCCTCATGGAGCAGCGCTTCCCGAAAGCAGTCCTCCAAGGTGGGATAGCGCACCCCCGGCTCGGGCTCGTTGTGGGTCAAAATCAGTTGGCCGTCCTGCCCGCGCACGTCCACCTCAATCATCTCCGCGCCGCATTCGGCCAGAGCGCGGATGCTCTCCAGGGTGTTGGGTACGGTGCCCTCGGCGCCCGCGTGGGCGGTAATCAAAGTCTTGGGCTTGAGGCTCATGAAAGATCCCTCCATTTTGCGTTGAGGAAAGGCGGAAAAATATTATTGCCGCCCGGCTTGGTCATTTTCGGTCAATTCACGGATCACCTTGCAGGGATTGCCCACGGCCAGGCTGTTGGGCGGAATATCCTTGGTGACCACGCTGCCCGCGCCGATGATGCTGTTCGCCCCGATGGTCACCCCGGGCAAAACCAGCGCGCCGGTGCAGATCCAGACATTGTCGCCGATATGCACCGGATGGGTGTATTCCAATCCCTCCAGGCGCTGCTTTACGTCCATGGCGTGCTCCTCGGTGATGATGCACACATTGGGCGCGATAAACACATTGTTCCCGATGGTGATCTTGCCGCTGTCCATCAGCTTGCAGTTGACGTTTATGAAGCAATTGTCGCCCAAGGTGGTGTTGTAGCCATAGGTGCAAAACAGCGGCTGCTCCACCACGCAGTTTTCCCCGGTTTTGCCCAGAATCTCGCCAATGGCGGCCCGGCGGCCGTCGCGGTCCAGCGGATCCATGTTGTTGTATTGATATAATTTTCGAACCGTCACGTCTCGGTCCGCGGCCAGCTCCGGATCGCCGGGCTGATAGAGCATTTCGGCATAGGATTTTTCCCTTTCGGTCATGGATAGCCCTCCTTCTTATAGATGGTTAAAGCGCTTGAAATTTCGTTGGATTAATTCAAATTGGACGGGGAATTGATAACATATGGTCTTGGGCGGCTTCTCAAAGATCGTTGTTCCCGTTCTTTGAAGAGTTGCGCCGCAGTTTATACCCGGCGATACAGGTTCATAGAGGGTTGGAGCAAACCAGTTCGTTCAAATCCAGAGGTAAATGCAAATTTAGAAAAACGGCGTACACTCCCATAAGAAATGTACGCCGTTTATGGTGTGCCTGACAGGATTTGAACCTGCGGCCTTCTGAGTCGGAGTCAGACACTCTATCCACTGAGCTACAGGCACATACACCACAATCAACTCACGTTTAGATATTATAGCAAGAACATCGCCCAAAATCAAGCCCCATGGGCCGGAAAATCAAAAATATTGTTTTGATCCTTCCGATTTTACCGAACTGCAGCAAAAATACATTGACATTTTAGGGAAATTCCTGTATAATATTTTTCCTTTCTCAAAATAGATTCACAGAACGACAACCAATGGAGGTGTTTCCCTTGGCGGAGCTGAATCATCCCGACGCGCCGGCCGAGCTGGCCCATCTGAAACAGACTTTGGATTTGATCGCCCGTGAGCAGGTGGTGGCCCGCGATGAGCTTAGCCGCGCCACCGAGGAACTGAATGTGGCGCGCAAGTACGACCCGGATGCCCTGCCGCTGAGGGAAATGCTGTACGCCCGGGCCAATCAGTCGGTGCGCAACCTGGAAAAGGCCTATCTGCGCCCCTACTTTACCCGGGTGGATTTTATCGAGGCCCAGGATCAGGTGAAGCGCGAGTATTATATCGGCCGCTATGGCGTGATGCACAGCGACACCCTGGAACCCGAGGTCATCGACTGGCGCAGCCCGGTGGCCAATCTGTACTACTCGGGCCAGGTGGGCCCCATGCACTATGTGACCCCGGACGGGGATATGCAGGGCGAGCTCACCTTAAAGCGCCAATTCGGCATTGAGGACAGCAAGCTTTTGACCATCTTTGACACCGGGGTGGTGTCCCAGGATGCCTATCTTCAATCGGTGCTGGGCGCGGTGTCTGGGGACCGGCTTCGGGAAATTGTAACCACCATTCAGGCCGAACAGAACTATGTCATCCGCCATCCGCTGAACGTGCCGCTGGTGGTGCAGGGCGTGGCCGGCTCGGGCAAAACCACCATTGCCCTGCACCGCATTGCCTACCTCTTATACACCTTCCAGGATAAGCTCCAGCCCGAGCACATGATGATCCTGGCCCCCAATCCGCTGTTTTTGAACTATATTTCCGGGGTTTTGCCGGATTTGGGGGTGGAGCGGGTCAAACAGACCACCTTCCCGCTGCTCATGGCCGAGTGGTTGGGCAAGGCCCTGCCCAAGACGGAAAAGGCCGACACCCTGGAACATCAGCTGGCCATGGCCCCCGAGGAGCGGGAACGGGCCGCCCAAATCGCCCATGTCAAGGGGTCGCTGGAGATGGAGGCGCGCCTCAACGCCTGGCTGGACAAATTTGAGGAGCGGTTGGTGCCTGAGGGCGATCTGCTGTTCGGCCCGGTCCGGCTCTACAGCCGGGATCAGCTGCGGGATTGCCTGCTCAAGGATTTGAAGCCCTTCCCCCTGGAGCGGCGCGTCAAGGAGTTTAAAAAGATCCTGACCCGCAAGGTCAAGGAGGCGGCCAATAAGGTCATCGAATGGCTGATGGAGGAATGCGAGCGCAGGGTGGAGCGGCTGATGGCCACCCTGCCCAACGACGAGGCCCGCCGCGGCCGCATCCGCGCCCTGTATGACAGCCGGGATCAGCGCATTCAGCAATCCAAGGATCAGATCAAGCCCTATATCAAGCAGGTGTTGGACAGCTTTCCCTCGCTGCAGCCCTTGGATTGCTATCGGGCCTTCTGGCAGGATCAGTTGGACAGCACGGACGAAGATCTGCGCGCCGCGGCCCAATATACGGTTCAGCGGCTCAAGGCCAAGCGCCCCAGCGTGGACGCCGAGGACGCCGCGCCCCTGGCCATGATGGCCATGCGGTTGATTGAGTTGAGCCGCATGGATGTGCGCCATATCGTCATCGACGAGGCCCAGGATTTTAGCCCGCTGGAATTTATGCTGCTCAGGCGCATGTCCCGGGATGCCTCCATGACCGTGGTGGGGGATCTGATGCAGGGGGTGCACGCCTGGCGCGGGCTCACCGATTGGAAACAGCTCACCGACGGGGTTTTTGAGGGCAAGGCGGTGCAGCACTATCTGGTGACCAGCTACCGAAACACCGTGGAAATCATGAACTGCGCCCTGAGGGTGGCGCGCAACCGGCCCACCCCGGGCCAGAGAGAGGCCAAGCCGGTGCTGCGCCATGGGCCCGAGCCCGAGTTTATCGCCTTTAAAACCGCGGATCAACAGGCCGCGCTGGTGGCTGAAATTATCCGCAAATGGCGGGAAGAGGGCATGACCACCATCGCGGTGGTGGACCGCACCGAAAAGCAGCTTTCCGCCTTGATGAAGCGCCTGCCCAAGGATTTGAATATCCGCCTGTTGGATGTGAACGACGAAAGCTATTCCGGCGGCATACTGGCCGCGCCCGCCAGCTCGGTCAAGGGCCTGGAATTCGACGGGGTGATCATGGCCGATTTGAGCGAGGATCATTTTCAGGATCAGGAGCTGGACGCCCGGCTGCTGTATGTGTGCCTGACCCGCCCGCTGCACCGGCTGGCCGGGCTGTACCGGGGGGAACTCACCCCGCTGCTGAAATAAATTCGGGATATGGCCCGGAACGTGTCGAACAAGCCGGCATGCTGTTTCCCCCCGGCTTTGCCGGGGGATATTTTTATGGAAAAACTTAAGCCGGTATGATACAATCATGGGGCAAAGATAAAAACGCAACGCAGGCGCAAAACGCCTGTAGAGCCGGTAGGTAGCCCGGCCGCACCGAAAGGTGTAAGTAACCCTCCCTCCTTGGGTCGTCCGTTCTTTGCGGGGATAAAACGTTAAGGAGGAATGGTCATGGACAGAGTATCGGGCGCGCTGACGGTTTTTTTCGAGGATCCCTTCTGGGTAGGCGTTTTTGAGCGCATATCCGGGGAAAGGCTTGCCGTATGCAAGGTGACCTTTGGATCAAGCCCCAAGGACAACGAGGTATACGCCTTCATCCTGAAACATTACCGCGGCCTTCGATTCAGTCCGGCTGTGGCAGCCGCCGTAAAGGAAACCGCCCATAACCCCAAAAGGGTGAGGCGCCAGGTGCGCAGGCAGGTAGGCAATACCGGCATCGGCACCAAATCGCAGCAGGCGTTGAATTTACAGCGGGAGCAGTTGAAAACCGAACGCAAAGCGGTCTGCCGGGAACGCCGGGAGGCGGAGCAGGAGCGGCGGTTTGAACTGAAACAGCAGAAAAAGAGAGAGAAGCATAGGGGCAGATAACGCCGCTCCGTGCTTCTCCCCAAGCGCCGGCGCCCTTGAAGCGGGTTCCGGCGTTTTTGCTTGCCATTCGCGCCCGGGCCGCTTATAATGGAAGAAAAAATAAGGGAGGTCTTCCCAGTGAACAACGAAATTCAGCAGGTTCGCGCCTTGATGGCGCAAAAGCCCAGGGCGAATCTGGGCTTTTTTCCCACCCCCTTTTATAAGCTGGAACGCATGAGCCGGGAATTGGGCGTTGAGCTGTATATCAAGCGAGACGATTTTTCGGGCATGAGCCTTTTTGGGGGCAACAAAATCCGAAAGCTGGAATACCTGATGGGCGACGCCCTGGATAAGGGCTGCGATACCGTGTTTACCTATGGGGCCACCCAGTCCAATCATGCCATGCAGACCGTGACCGCGGCCCGCAAACTGGGGCTCACGCCCATTCTGTATCTGAACGCCTATGTGGAGCCCGATGAGAACGACATTCGCGCCAACATGCTGTTGGATCGGGTGCTGGGGGCCCAGATGCATATCGTCAAGGGCCTGGACGGGGAAACCGAGGCCCAGACCGAAGCAAGGTGTGTGGAATTGGGCCATCAGCACGCCCAAAGGCTGGAGGCCCAGGGCCACAAATGCTATGATATCCCCCTGGGCGGGGCCAGCGTGGTGGGCAGCGCGGGCTTTATCGGCGGCTATGCCGAGCTGATGGAGCAGTGCGCGGACATGAACCTGGAACCGGATCATCTGTTTTTGGCCACCGGAACCGGCGGCACCTTGGCTGGCCTGGTGGCCGGGCGCGCGATGCTGGGGGGCGGCCCCCGGATTGTCGGGGTGGCGGTGAGCGAAAAGGGCCCGGAGTATGAAAAGAAGTGCGCCAATTTAGCCAACGGGGCCCTGGAATGGCTGGGCGCTCCGGCGCGGGTGGAGGATTCGGACTTTACCGTGGATCGGGGCTACTTTGCCCCGGGCTATGAGCAGCCCAATGAGCGGGCCACCAGGGCCATCCGCATGCTGGCCCGGATGGAAGGGCTGATTACCGATCCGGTGTATACCGGAAAGGCCCTGGCCGGACTTCTGGGCGCGGTGGAATCCGGCCAGCTGGCCCAGGGTAGCCGGGTGGTATTCTGGCATACCGGCGGGGCCACCGCCCTGTTCGCGGAAAGAGAGATTCTGGGCGATTTGTCCCAGGCCTGATTTGTCCGCCCATCCCGGGCAATGGATAAAAACCGCGCTGAATTTGGCCCCTTGGCTGTACAGCGCGCGGCGGATTCGCTATAATGAAAACAGCAAAACGCCCGCGGGGGTTGCGTTTCCCTTGGGGAAACCGCTCCCGAAAGGGCGCGCATAGAAAGGCGTCTGAAAGCGATGGAACAAAAGGCAAAGTGGATTTGGATTCAGGAGAGCCGCCCCAATCAGTGGGTGGAGATGGAGCGCAAGTTTGATTTGGAAGCCCAGCCCCAGAGCGCGGTGGCTGAAATTGCGGTGGATTCCAAGTATACCCTGTGGGTAAACGGCACGCTGTGCGTGCTGGATGGCGGGCTCAACCGGGGCCCGGAGTGCGGAAAGGGCTATATCGACCGGATATCCCTGGCCCGCTATCTGAAGCAGGGGGAAAATACCCTGCGCCTTATGGTATGGTATTGGGGCAACGAGGGCCGCAACAACGAGGACAGTGGACATGGCGGCCTTTATTTCCAGATGGAAATCGATGGGGAAACCCGTTTGGTCAGCGATCATACCTGGGCCGCCCGCCTGTGCCCGGGCTATCAGGAGACCGGGAAGCCCCTGCCCGCCTATCTGTACGGTGGTCATAACGTGGGTTACGACGCCCGCAAGGCCGATGAAGCGGCCCCGGAAACCTGGCCCAGGGCGGTGGAACTGGGCGAAATGGGCTGCGCGCCCTTTGGCGAGGCCGAGCCCCGCCCGGTGCCCATGATGGCCTTTGACAAAATCCGGCCCTTTACGAAGATTCAGCGCCAAGCGGGCAAGTGGGTGTGCGATCTGCCCTACGCCTGCCAGTCCCAGCCTTATTTTAAGCTGCGCGCGCCCGAGGGCAGGATGGTGGACGTGCGCACCGATCGCTACACCGTGAACGGCGGCCCCGGGGATGAAATGCATCAGTATAACGGCCACCGGGTGGAATATATCACCCGTTCCGGCGAGCAGGAATTCGAGGCCTTTAACTGGATGTTCGGGGAAAAGATGATCTTTACCTTTGACGAAGGGGTGGAGCTCATCGAGGTGGGCTATCGGGAGAGCGGCTACGACACCCGGGTAATGGGCAGTTTCCACACCGGGGACGGCCGGATCAACCGCCTGATGGATAAGTGCTGCCGCACCTTGATCAACTGCATGCGCGACAACTTCATGGATTGCCCGGATCGGGAGCGCGGCCAGTGGATCGGGGACGTGAGCGTGCAGACCCCCCAGGTGTTTTACCTGTTGGAGCAAAACGCGGTCATGCTCATGCGCAAGGCCATATCCGACTTTTTCCGCATGCGCCGGGGCGATGTGCTGGTGGGCAATGTGCCGGGCGTGTGCTATGGCGAGCTGCCGCCCCAATCCCTGTGTGCGGTGAGCGAATGGGGCATGCTGGCCCAATACTATGCCTTCACCGGGGACAAGACCGCGCTGAGGCAGGGCTTTGAGCCCACCGTCGCCTACCTCAAACTCTGGGATATGCAGCAGGACGGCCTGGTGGCCCCCCGAACGGGCAATTGGCGCTGGTTCGACCATCTGGAACATATCGACGAGCCGGTGCTGGAAAACGCCTGGTATTATTCCGCCCTGAAATTTGCCCGCCATATGGCCGATGAACTGGGCGTTCACGATCACGACGCCCTGCTGGAAGGCCGCATGAAGTCCATTGCCGCGGCCTATGACAAGGCCTTCTGGAAGGGCGACCGCTATCAGAGCGGGGCATATACCGACGACCGGGCCCAGGCCATGGCGGCCCTGAGCGGATTGGCCTCGGAGGACAAATATCCAGCCCTGATCTCGGTGTTGGAGCATGTTCAGGAGGCCACCCCCTATATGGAGGCCTTTGTGCTGCTGGCCATGTGCGAGATGGGCGGGGGCAAGGCGGCCATGGCGCGCATGATGGACCGCTATGGCGACTTGATTGACAACGAAAACACCACCCTGTGGGAGGACTTCCACATCCTGGGCACGCATAACCACGCCTGGAGCGGCGGCCCGGCCACCTGCCTCATGCGCTGCGCGGCCGGCATCGTGCCCGAGGGCGCGGGCCAATATCTGATCCGTCCGGTGGATATGGGCTTGAAGGCCTTTGAGGCCGCCATGTTCACCCCCTGGGGGAAGCTCAGCGTGCGCCTGGAAAACGGAATTTATTTCGTCAAGGCCCCGGAAGCGCTGTCTTTGCGCTTTGACGAGCGCATGGCGGGCGGCGCGCGCATCGCGGTGGAAATGGAGGCCGTGCAATGAACGTCCAGCAGGCCATGGCCCGCTGCTGGGCCGAGATTGATTTGGATAAGCTGCTCGACAACTATCGAAACGCCCAAAGCGAAATCGTGAACGGGGCGCGCATCATCCCGGTTTTGAAGGCCAACGCCTACGGCATGGGCGCCCTGCCCGTGGCCCGCGCGCTGGCCTCGGCCGGGGCAAACCTGTTCGCGGTGGCCGCCTTCCGGGAGGCCATGGAGCTCAAGGCCGGGCTCAAGGCCGATGTGCTGGTCATGGGCATGACCGGGGACGCGGAACTTTGGGAGGCGGTGGACAACGGGGTAATCGTGACGCTGTTCAGCGTCCATCAGGCCCGATTGCTGAGCGAAGCCGCCCAAAAGCTTCAAAAACCCGCCCGGGTGCACCTGAAAATCGATACCGGACTGCACCGGCTGGGCTTTGCCCCGGACGAGGCGGTGGGCCAGATTCAGGAAATCGCCCGGATGCGGGGCATACAAATCGAGGGCATGTACAGCCATCTGGCCCTGCGCAATGAAGAGGAGGACGCCCGGCAGTTTGAAAGGCTGACCTCGGTTCAAAGGGCGCTGGAGGAAAAGGGAATTTCGGTGGGCATGATGCATCTGGACGACAGCATCGGCATGGTGCGCCATCCCGAGTATCAGCTGGACGCGGTGCGCATCGCGGCGTATCTGTTCGGCGTCACGCCCTATCGCTATGCCCATCCCGAAAAGGTCAACGCCATTTGCACCCTGAAGGCGCGCATTGCGGATATCCACTGGGTGGAGGCTGGCGAATGCGTGGGGTATGACGAGGATCATCCCCTGAAGCGCAAAAGCCGGGTGGCCACCCTGTGCGCCGGCTATGTGGACGGCTTTCCCCGGGTGGCCGAGGTGGGCTCGGTGGAAATTCTGGGCAGGCGCGCCCCGGTGGTGGGGCTGGTGTGCATGGATCAGATGATGGTGGATGTGACCGGTATCCCCGAAGCCGCGCCGGGCGGGGAAGCCATACTGTTGGGTTCCTCCATAAAGGTGGATGAGCTGGCCTCCTGGGCGAATCTTAACCGCAACGAGGCCTACGCGCGCATCAACCGCCGGGTGCCCCGAATCTATAAACAGGCGGGCAAAGCGGATTTTGTGGTGGATTACATGACCGAAACCGGCCGGTAGGCTTCTATTTGGAAAGAGGGCAATTTCATGACCGATGAACAACTGAAACAAGAGGCGCTGGCGCTGGCTCCCTGGCTGACGAAGACCCGGCGCGATTTGCATAAGATTCCGGAGCCCGGATTTGAGGAATTTGAGACCCAGGCCTATATCATGCGGGCCCTGGACGAGATGAAGATTCCCTATACCACCCATAAGACCTGGGTGGTGGGGCTGATTTCCGGGGCCAGGCCCGGGCGCACGGTGGCCCTGCGCGCGGATATGGACGGGCTGCCGTTAAAGGAGCCCGCGGGCTGCGGCTTTGCCTCCACCCATCCGGGCTACATGCACGCCTGCGGCCACGACGCCCATGTGACCATGGCCTTGGGCGCGGCCCGGCTGTTGAACGCCCATAAGGACGAGCTGGCCGGAAATGTGAAGCTGCTCTTTCAGCCCGCCGAGGAAACGGTGGGCGGCGCGCTGCCCATGGTGCAGGCCGGGGTGCTGGAAAATCCCCATGTGGACAAGGTGTTTGGGCTGCATGTGATGAGCCGCCTGCCCCTGGGTACGGTGGAGACCCGCTATGGCGCGCTGAACGGCTCCAGCGATGATGTCCAGCTGTTTATCCGGGGCAAGGCCGGTCATGGCGCCTATCCGGAAATGGGGGTGGATGGCATTGTGATCGCGGCCCAGGTGATCTGCGCCCTGCAAACCTTGGTGTCCCGAAGCGTGTCCCCCCTGGACAGCGCGGTGCTGAGCTTCGGCACCATTGAGGGCGGCAGCGCCAATAACGTGCTTTGCGGCGAGGTGAAGCTGCACGGCACCCTGCGCACCGTCAGCCCCAAAACCCGGGAGGCGCTGCTGCGGCGCATGGAGCAGATTTCCACCGGCATTGCCCGCTCCATGGGCGGGGATGCCGAGCTGGTCGTGGAGCCCGGTTATTGCGCGCTGATCAATCACGACGCGGATGTGCGCCATATCCTGAACACCGCCACCCGGCTGCTGGGCAAGGAAAACGTGCTCCAAAAGCCCGAGCCCAGCATGGGCGTGGAGGATTTTTCCTATTTTATCGAACATACCCCGGGCGCGTTTTTCCATCTCGGATGCGCGGCCCCCGGGGAAAGCGAGGCCGCGCCGCTGCATAGCGTGGACTTTACCCTGGATGAGCGCTGTCTGCCCATCGGGGTGATGATGCACGCCGCGCTGGTCATGGAGGCGCTGGCCGAAATAGGAGAGGAGGAACAGGCATGAAACTGTTTTTGAGCGCGGATATCGAGGGTACCGCGGGGGTGGCCCACTGGGATGAGACCGAAAAGGGACGCTTCGGCTATGAGCATTTTGCCCGCCAGATGAGTCTGGAGGTGGCCGCGGCCTGTGAGGGCGCGATGGAGGCCGGATATGACGACATTCTGGTGCGCGACGCCCATGACAGCGCCCGGAATATCGACCCCGAGCTGCTGCCCGAATGCGTGCGCATCTTCCGGGGCTGGGGCAGCGATCCTTTGAGCATGATGTCCGGGCTGGACGGGAGCTTTGACGCGGTGGCCTTTACCGGGTATCATTCCCCGGCCAGCAGCCCGGAGAATCCGCTTTCCCACACCATGAACCTTAAAAACAACTATGTCCTGATCAACGGCCAGGTGGCCAGCGAGCTGATGATCAACAGCCTGACCGCGGCCTATTATCATGTGCCGGTGGCGTTTGTGAGCGGGGATCAGGGATTGTGCCATTGGATGAATTTGACGAGCCCCAATACCGTGACCGTGCCGGTGAGCCAGGGCGTGGGCAATGGCTCCATCTCCATTCATCCCCGCGTGGCGGTGAAGCGCATCCGCGAAGGCATGAAAGAGGCGCTGTGCCGCCCGGGCGTGGATTGCCGCTTCCCCCTGCCCGAGCGCTTCCAGGTGGAGATCAACTTCAAGGACCACAATCGGGCGCGCAGCGCCGGGTTTTACCCGGGCGTCCGCCAATTGGACAGCAAGCGCGTGGAGTTCGAAACCAAGGATTATATGGACGTGCTGAAGTTTTTCCATTTTGTGCTGTAGTTTTTTCGATGAGAGGATGAAAGAAAATCCCCTGTCCCGCTGGTTGCGGGACAGGGGATTTTTGTTTAAGCAAAACGGTTTGCCGGCTCGCGCCTCAGCCGTTACACCGGCATGACCTTGTTTTCCTTGTCAAGCAGCGAGTTGTCCAGCTTCAGGCTTTCGGCCTGGCGGTACTCAAAGTACTTGGTGGCCACCTGCGGGAACAGGGCGTAGCTCAAAACGTCCTCGTCCTGCTGGATGTACTGGCCGATTTCCTTGCGGTAGGATTCCAACTCGGGCTTCAGCAGGTCGGCCGGGCGCTGGGTGATGACCTTGGCGTCGCCGATGACCTTCTTGCGCACGTCCGGGTTGACCTTGCCGGGCAGCCGGCCATACTCGCCGCGCAGCAGGCCCTGGGACTCCTTGGGGTTCATCTTGTAGCGCTCGCCGGTGAGCACGTTCATCACCGCCTGGGTGCCCACGATCTGGCTGGTGGGGGTGACCAGCGGCGGATAACCGAAGTCCTCGCGCACCCGCGGCACCTCGGCCAGCACCTCGTACAGCTTGTCCGCGGCGCCCGCCTGCTTGAGCTGGTTGATCAGGTTGCTGAGCATGCCGCCCGGAACCTGATACAGCAAGGTGTTGATATCCACCGAGAGCACCTTGGGATCCAGGAAGCCGTCCTTCTTGAGCCGGTCGGCCACGCCCCTGAAGTGCTTGGCGATGTCGTTGAGCAGGTTGAGGTCCAACCCGGTGTCATACTCGGTGCCCTGAAGGGTGGCCACCAGCGGCTCGGTGGCCGGCTGGCTGGTGCCGTTGCCCAGGGGCGAGAGCGCGGTGTCCACGATGTCCACCCCGGCCTCAATGGCCTTGAGCAGCACCATATCGCCGGTGCCCGAGGTGTTGTGGGTGTGCAGCGCGATGGGCACCTTGACCGAGGCCTTGAGCTTCTTGACCAGGCTGTAGGCCTTGTAGGGCAGAAGCAGGTTGGCCATATCCTTGATGCAGATGATCTGCGCGCCCATCTTTTCCAGCTCCACCGCCAGCTTGACGAAATACTCCTCGCTGTGCACCGGGCTCTCGGTGTAGCTCAGGGCCACCTCGGCGGTGCCGCCGTATTTCAGGGTGGCGTCGATGGCGGTCTTCATGTTGCGGGTGTCGTTGAGGGCGTCGAAGATGCGGATGATGTCAATGCCGTTTTCAATGGACTTCTTGACGAACTCCTCCACCACGTCGTCGGCATAGTGCTTGTAGCCCAAGAGGTTTTGACCGCGCAGCAGCATCTGCAGCTTGGTGTTGGGCAGGGCCTTGCGCAGTTTGCGCAGCCGCTCCCAGGGATCTTCGTGAAGGAAGCGCAGGCAGCTGTCAAAGGTGGCGCCGCCCCAGCATTCCAAAGAGAAATAGCCTACTTTATCCAATTTTTCGCAGGCGGGCAACATCTCGTCCAGCCGCATACGGGTGGCGGCCTGAGACTGATGGGCGTCGCGCAAAATGGTTTCTGTAATTTTGACCTTAGCCATGTTGTTCTCCTCCTTACATGGAACTTGGGATACCCGGGCGCGCCCTTAGCCGAACAGCTGCAGGAACACGCCGGCCGCCACGGCCGAGCCGATAACGCCGGCCACGTTGGGGCCCATGGCGTGCATCAGCAGGAAGTTGCCCGGATCTTCTTTCTGGCCCACCACCTGGGAAACGCGGGCGGCCATGGGCACCGCCGAAACGCCGGCCGAACCGATGAGCGGGTTGATCTTGCCGCCGGTGAACCAGTTCATGATCTTGGCCACCACAACGCCGCCCACGGTGCCGAAGCCGAAGGCGAACACGCCCAGGAAAATAACCTTGATGGTATCGCCATCCAGGAAGGTGGAGCCGTTGGCCGTGGCGCCCACGGTCACGCCCAGGAAGATGGTCACAATGTTCATGAGCTCGTTCTGGGCGGTCTTGGAGATGCGGTCCACCACGCCGGTAACCCGCATCAGGTTGCCCAGCATCAGCATGCCGATCAGCGGCGCGGCGTCAGGCAGCAGGAAGGAGACCAGCAGGGTAACCACGATGGGGAAGATGATGGTCTCGGTCTTGGACACCGGACGCAGCGTATCCATCCGGATCAGGCGTTCCTTCTTGGTGGTCAAAAGCCTCATGATGGGCGGCTGGATCACCGGCACCAGCGCCATGTAGGAATACGCGGCCACCGCGATGGGGCCCAGCAAATGAGGAGCCAGCTTGGTGGTGACGAAGATGGCCGTGGGGCCGTCCGCGCCGCCGATGATGCCGATGGCGCTGGCTTCCCGGGCGTCAAAGCCAAACAGAATGGCCACGGTGAAGGCAAAGAAGATGCCGAACTGGGCGCCCGCGCCCATGAGCAGGCTCTTGGGGTTGGCGATCAGCGGGGCAAAGTCGGTCATCGCGCCCACGCCCATGAAGATCAGCGGGGGATAGATGCCCAGCTTGACGCCCTGATACAGGTAATAGAGCAGTCCGCCGTTGGAGGTCTCCACCCGGTAGACCATTTCGCCCGCCGCGTTGACGCCCGCGATGACTTCCTTGTTCTTAAGCGCTGCATCGCTGAGCGCTTTGGCATAATCAGTGAGCGCATATTCAGTGTAGACGGGGTTGCCCATCATGCCCGCCAGGGGCAGGTTGGCCAGCAGCATGCCGAAGGCGATGGGCAACAGCAGCAGCGGCTCAAACTGTTTGACGATGGCCAGATACAGGAGTACGCAGGCAATGGCGATCATCACATACTCCTGCCAGGTGGCGTTGGCGAAGCCGGTGCTCTGGGCGATGCCGGTCAGGGCCTCCATGACGTTTATGTCGTAATTGATTTCGTTTTCATCTTGCGTGGCGGTTTCGGCTGCGGCCGGGGCTTGCGTCGCCAGGGGATCGGCCGTGGGAGCCGCGGCTTCTTCAGCCAGCGCCATTACCGGCGTCAGGCACAGCAGGATGAGCAGCAGCGCGAGAGCGCGCGCAAACGTATGGTTCTTGTTCATTCTGTCATCCTCCTAAAGGCGTTATATCGTTGGGGCTGCGTTCTCGATTATTGCAGCGCAACCAGCGCGTCGCCGGAGTTGACCTGCGCGCCTTTGGAGGTCATAACGCTGGCCACCACGCCGTCGCGGGGTGCCATGATCTCGTTCTCCATCTTCATGGCTTCCAGGATCAGCAGCACGTCGCCCTTTTTCACCGACTGGCCGCCGGAAACCTTGATGTCCATGATGGTGCCGGGCATGGGGGCCTTGATGGTCTCGGCGCCGGCCGGGGCGGCCTTGGGCGCGGGGGCCGGGGCGGGCTTGGCGGCCGGCGCCGGGGCGGCCTTGGGCGCGGGGGCAACGGCGGCGGGGGCGGCCGGAGCGGCCGGAATGGGGGCGGCGGAAGCGCCCGCGCCGATTTCTTCGACTTCAACCTCGTAAGAAGTGCCATTTACCACGATCTGAAACTTGCGCATGATAAAATCCTCCTCAAAATTCTCTATCGCCAGATGTGAAAAGAATTTGCTTTAATAGCGGCTGTAGACCTGCTCCTGACGGGCGGTTCTGCCCCAGGCGCCGCTGCGGCGCACCGAGCGCACCACCAGGGCCTTGCCGGTCTTTTGCTCATAGGCCATCAGCGCGGCGGTAATCACCGCCACCAGCTCAGCGTCATCCTGATAGGAAACTTCCTCGGTCAGGATTTCGGGAACCGGCTCCGGCACCGGAGCGGGGGCCGGGGTATCGCGTTTGCCTGAGTTCACGCTTTCAAAGATCTTGCCCATCAACGAGATGAGAATGATCAGGATAATCAGGCCCAGGAACACAATACCCATGCCCACCAGCGCCACTTTGCCGCTGAAGGCCAGCTGTTCAATAACGCTCATAAAATCTCTGCCTCCCTTTTATCCTAATGACCCAAAGGCCATTACAGCGGCAGATTGCCGTGCTTTTTGGAGGGGCGCACATCGCGCTTGGAGGATAGCATGGAAAGGGCCGCGGCCAGCATCTGCCGGGTGGCGGCGGGCTCGATGACGTCGTCCACATATCCGCGCAGCGCGGCGTTCATGCCGTCGGCCACCTTGTCCTGATATTCCTGCTCCAACTCGGCGCGCTTGGCGATGGGATCCTTGGCGGCTTTGAGCTCGTCCTCGCTCAGGATCTGCACCGCGGCCGGCGCGCCCATGGGCGAAATCACAGCGCCCGGCCAGGCGTATACCATATCCGCGGCCGCGCGGGAAGCCATGGCCGCGTAGCCCATGCCGATGGCGTTTCCGGTGATGACCGCGATGCGCGGGGCCGTGGTGTCCGCGTAAGCGAACATCAACTGCGCGCCGGCGCGGGCGATATCGCCCTGGCTGCATTTACAGGAAAGCTTCATGCCCTGGGTATCCACGAAGCTGATCACCGGGATGCTGAAGGCGTCGCACATCCGGATAAAGCGGGCGGCCTTGCGCGCGCCGGTAACGGTTAAGCGGCCCTCGTCGGCCTGGGGCTGGGTGGCCACAAAGCCCACCGTGCTTCCGCCTATGCGGCCCAGGGCGGTGAACATCTCCGGGGCATATCCGGCCTGGAGCGTCAAAAGATCATGGTTGTCCGCCAAAGGCGCGATGACCTCCGCCATATCGGCCACCACGTCCAACGAAGCCAACTCCACCACATCGCGGTTGAGGTCGTCGGCAATGGTGGGATCCAGGGGCGGCTCTTCCAAATTGTTCTGGGGCAGCATGGAAAGCACCTTGCGGGCCAGCAAAATAGCCTCTTCATCGCTCCCGGCGCTCATGTGCGCCGCGCCCGAGGCGGCCTGGGCCTCCATTCCGCCCAACTGCTCGGCCGTTACCTGTTCCCCCGTGGCGGCCGAAACCACCTGCGGGCCGTTTACGAACTGACGGCCGTTCTTGCTGGTGATGACCAGGTCGTTCATCTGGGCACACATGGCCGCGCCGCCCGCGCAGGGCCCCAATATCAGCGCGATCTGGGGCACCACGCCCGAAAGCGCCGCGGTGCGCGCCATGATCTGGGCATAGGCGTTCAAAGCGTCCGCGCCTTCGGTCAACCGGGCCCCCGCCGAATCGCACAGCGCCACCACCGGGGCGCCGGTCTTTTCGGCCAGGTCCATCACCTTGAGCACCTTGCGCGCGTGCGCGGCGCCCACGGAACCGCCTTTAACGGTAAAGTCCTGGGCATAGACATACACCGGGTTGCCCTCGACCATTCCGTAGCCGGTCACAACCCCCGACGCCTCCGCAAAGGTCTCCAATTCTACGAAGCTGGCTTCGTCCAAAAGACGGGCGATGCGCTCACGGGCGGTCAGCTTTCCGGCGGCCTTCTGCTTGGCGATGCTGGCTGCGTCGCCGTCCAGCAGCGCCTGCCTGCGCTCGCGAACGAGCGGCAGATTGCGTTCCACACTCATCGGTTATCCCTCCATACGCCAACAATATTTTAATAATCAAATTGTCGCCAATTTCACCTATTCTACGTTGGGCTCCCTATCCCTGCCAAGCCGTGAACTTTTTTGTGTTAACTTCTTTGTTCCTTAATTTATACACAAACCGGTTTGGTTTATTGACACAAAACCGGCAAAAAATTGTCGAACAAAATGAAGGATTTCCACGCCCGCAAGTCGAATAAAATCCGTTGTATATTTATGTGTGTATATGGCGGACCCGCCGGCGAGAAAAAGTTTCTCTTTTCCCGATTGAACCGGAGGGCGGCACGGTTCGTCTAAAGCATATTTACAGCTTTACAGACATGCAAACCCCATCATAGAAAGGATGCGAAAGGAATGGGAGATTTCACCGCAACGCTTACCACGTTTCTACAGGATGCCGCGAATATGCTGGTTTATGTGGCGATCGTGGTGCTGTTTATCTTTGGATGCCTGAAATGCGTCGCGCCGGTGGTCAAAAACCGTCAGATTTTGCGCAGGGCGATTCGCAATTTGAAGGGCGGCGAGGGAAAGCGCTCCTGGCGGGAAGATAACTTCCTGGGCAAGGGCAGCCTGATGGCCCATTGGAGCGAGTATCTGGCCAACCTGTTTTTTGCGGACGGGGAATACCATAACCCGGCCAATGTGGAAGACTACATCAACGAGGAAACCGTTATAATTGACCCGGGCCATTCGGATATGGCCGGAGCCTTTCCGGGGCTCATGGTGTCGTTGGGCTTTTTGGGGACCTTGATTGGTATGTCCATGGGCATGAGCAATATCGACCTGTCCAGCTCCGAAAAGGTTATGGAGGGCATCCAGACCTTGATCCCGGGCATGCGGTATGCCTTTATGACCTCCATTGTGGGCGTGGTTGGATCCATCACCTTTTCCTTGGTGACCTGCTGGGTGAACAGCGGAACCCAGCGCACCCTCAACAGCTTCTATCACGCGTTGCGCACCGGCGCGGGCGTGGTCTCGGTGGATCCCATGACCCAGATCGCCATTTATCAGCAGGAACAGACCGCGATCCTGCAGAACCTGGCCACCGATGTTCAAAAGACCTTGCCCGCCAAGATCAACGCGGTTATCAAGCAGAACATGGAGCCCATGCAGAGCAGCCTGGACAACTTCATCACCGCCACCAGCCGCGAGCAGGTGCGCGGCATTGAGCGCATAGTCGACCGCTTTGTGGGCAACATGGACGACGCCCTTCAGGGCCAGTTCGAGAACCTGGGCGCCACCATGCGCGAGGCCTGCAAATTTCAGCAGGATATGGGCGCCACGGTGCGCGATACCTTAAACGGCGTAAACGAGGTGGCCCGCAGCATCAGCCAGGTGCAGCAGGTTTCCCAGAACATGATTGTAAAGTTCGACAACTACATCAACAAGCTGGGCGGGGCCCAGATTCAGTTGGACGACGGTTACGACAAATTGGCCAGCACGGTTCAGCATATGGACGCGGCCAGCCGCCAGCAGGCCGAATACCTGAAGCTGGTGAGCCAGTATCAGACCGAGATGCAGTCCATGATCGCCGAATTCACCCAGGCCGCCCAGCAGTACACCCAGGCGGTGCAGGAGGTTACCAAGGGTTCGGCCGCGGCGCTGGACAAGGTCTCCGGAAACCTTCAGCGCAACAGCGAGGTGTTGGGCCAGAGCCACAATGCCTTTGTCAACAGCATCAACAAGGATTTGGAACATACCTTCGATGTGTTCGACGACAACATGGTCAAGGTGACCGACCAGCTCAGCCGGGTGGTGGCCGATATTCGCGCCGCGGTGGGCGATTTGCCCCGGGTGATCGACGACGCCAACCGCCGCTATGCCGACCAGCTGGATCAGCTGATCATAACCCTTCAGCGCGCTCAGGCCGGGTTGGAAGACGCGGCCTACCGGCTGTATCCTGACGGGGGCCATGCAAGGAGGAGAGACTAATGCGCTATACCGGACGCCGCAGAGGGCGCGCGTCGCGGGAGGTTGGAAACAACAACCACTGGATTTCGTTTTCCGACCTGATGAGCGCGTTGCTCTTGGTAATTGTGCTGATTATGTTTTACAGCATCTATCAGTATGTGGATATGTTGGAGTTGGCCACCGCTGATCTTTTGGAACAGCAGGGGCTTTTGGAAGCAAAGGAACAGGAGCTTAGAGAGAATCAGGACAAGCTCACCGAAAGCGAAGAACTGCAGGTGACCCAGGCCGCGAAGCTGCTGCTTCAACAGCAACAGCTGGAGGAAGCCCAGGCGCTTCTGGCTCAGCAGAGAGAGGAATTGAGCCAGATTCAGACCCAGGTCAGCGAACAGCAGATTCAACTGGACGAGTCCAAAAGGCAGCTGGACGCCTTGGTGGGCGTAAGAACCCAGATCATCGCGTCGCTGAGCTCGGCGCTCAGGGAAGCCAATGTTACGGCCAGCGTGGATCCGGTCTCCGGCGCCATTACCATGGACAGCGGGGTGTTCTTTGACCTGGCCAGCTCGGAACTCAAACAGTCGGGCAAGGACTTCCTGGATCAGTTTATGCCGGTCTATCTGGAGGTTTTGCTCAGCGATGAGAACATTCAATATGTGAGCGAGGTCATCGTGGAAGGGCATACCGATACCACGGGCACCTATATGAGCAACCTGGCGCTGTCCCAGGAGCGGGCGCGGGCGGTGGCCGAGTACATTCTGAGCGACAGCTATACCGGAATCTCGTCCGAGACCAAGGAAAAACTCAGGGGGATCATCGCGGCCAACGGGCGCTCTTACAGCGATCCCATATTGAATGAAGATGGATCGGTCAATATGGAGGCCTCCAGGCGCGTGGAATTTAAGTTCAGGCTCAAGGATGAGGAAATGATCGAGCAGATGCGCAGCATGCTGGAACAGTTGGGCACCACGCCCACGGTGGAACCCACGGCCCAGGCAACCGCCGAGGCCCAGGCGACGCCCGCACCCGAGGCGGCGGCGACGCCTGAGACAGTTCAGCCCACGCCCGAGGCGGCGGCTACGCCCGAGGCGGCCCAGGCCACACCCGAGCCTGCGCCAGAGGCAACGCCCGCGCCAGCGGCGTAGTCGGGTCAAGGGGAAAGGTTTAACGGCCTGGGGCGCCGGCATGGCCGGCGCCCCAGTTTTGGCTAAAGAAACAGGAGGGGAATAGGGTTGTTAAAGTTATCGGATCTGACGGTGGAGTATCGAAAGTCGCCTCTGGGATTGGATGAGCCCAAGCCGCGATTCAGCTGGAAGCTCAGCGCCACCGCGCGGGATGTCATGCAGGCCGCCTATCGCATTGAGGTGGTTCGGGAACGGGACGAAAAGGTGGTTTGGGACAGCGGCCGGGTGTCCAGCCGCCAGAGCGTGCTGGTGGAATACGAGGGACTGCCGCTGGAAAGCTGCACCCGCTATCGCTGGCGGGTGCGTGTTTGGGATAAGAGCGGCCGGGACGTGGGCTATAGTCAGGAAGCGTTTTGGGAAACCGGATTGATGAGACCAGAGAATTGGCGCGCCCAATGGATTACCCAACCCGACCAGGGCGACATCACCAAAATGCAGCCGCTGCCCATGTTCCGAAAAGGTTTTCGCCTGTCCGGCCGGGTGCGGAAGGCCCGGCTGTATGCCTCTGCGCTGGGCATTTATGCCCTGTTCATCAACGGCGAGCGGGTGGGAGAGGATCTGTTCGCGCCCGGATGGACCAGCTACAAAACCCGGATTCAATATCAGACCTATGATGTGACCTCGATGCTGGCCGAGGGCGAGAACTGCCTGGGCGCCATAGTGGCTGACGGCTGGTATCGGGGCTATCTGGCCTATAAGGATCAGCGCAATGTGTTCGGCGACCGGTTGGGCCTGATTGCCCAGCTTCAGATCTCCTATGAGGACGGCAGCACCGAGGTGGTGGTGACCGACGGAAGCTGGAAGACCACCACGGAAGGTCCCTTCCGTCAGGCGGATTACTATATGGGCGTTCATTACGACGCGCGCATGGAAATTCCGGGCTTCATGCGCCCGGGATTTGAGGATGGGCTGCTCAAAAATGCCGAACTTTTGGTGCATGATGTCAAGTTGCTCACCGCTCAGCGGGATCATCCGGTGCGCCGCCAGCAGATCCTGACCCCGGTTCAGGTTATCAAGACCCCCAAGGGCGAGACCCTGTTGGATATGGGCCAAAACATGGTGGGCTGGATTCGGTTTAAGGTCCGGGGCCCTGAGGGACATACCGTGCGCATCACCCACGGCGAGGTGCTGGACAAGGACGGAAACTTCTATAACGATAACTACCGGCTGGCGGTGTCGGAAATTCAATACACCTTAAAGGCCGGCGGGGAACAGAGCTTTGAGCCGGACTTCAGCTTTTTTGGCTTTCGGTATGTGAAGCTGGAGAATTGGCCCTGCGAGATCAAGCGGCACGACTTTGAGGGCGTGGTGCTGCACAGCGATATCGAGGCCACGGCGGGCTTTGAATGTTCGGACGAGCGGGTCAACCAGCTGGAGCACAACATCCTATGGGGGCAAAAGGGCAATTTTGTGGACGTGCCCACCGACTGCCCCCAGCGGGACGAGCGGCTGGGCTGGACCGGGGATGCCCAGATTTTTGCCCGCACCGCCTGCATCAATATGGACAGCGCCCTGATGCTCAGCGAATGGCTCAAGGATTTGGCCGCGGATCAGCGGGAGGACGGCGCGGTGCCCCATGTGGTGCCCCAGGTGTTGAGCCCGGAGAGCTATGGCGGCGCGGCCTGGGGCGACGCGGCCGTGATTGTGCCCTGGGTGCTGTATACCTGCTACGGGGATGTGCGGGTGCTCAGACAGCAGTATGAGAGCATGCGCGCCTGGATGGAATATGTGCGGGATCAGTGCGAGGATTATCTCTGGACCACCGGCTTTCAGTTCGGGGATTGGCTGGGCCTGGACGCCAAGGAAGGCGATTATGTGGGCGCCACCGACAAGGCCTATATTGCCACCGCCTACTATGCCTACTGCGCCTCCATTATGGAGCGGGTGGCCGATGTGTTGGGCAAGGAACTGGACGCCATGCGCTATAAGGCGCTGCACCGCAATATCCTGCGCTCCTTCAGGCGGGAATATGTGACGCCCAACGGGCGCTTGGCCGTGCGCACCCAGACTGCCCATGTGTTGGCGCTCTATTTTGACCTGGTGGAGAGCGAGCACAGGGAGCGGGTGATGCGGGATTTGGTGGAGCTGCTCCACGAACGGGGCGACCATTTGTCCACCGGATTTGTGGGCACGCCGTATCTGTGCCTGGCCCTCACCGAGGGTGGGGCGCACGACGTGGCGGCCAAGGTGTTTTTACAGACCGACTACCCCTCCTGGCTGTATCCGGTGACCAAGGGCGCCACCACCATGTGGGAGCATTGGGACGGCATGAAGCCGGACGGCAGTTTCTGGAGCCGTGATATGAACTCCTTTAACCACTACGCCTACGGGGCCATTGGCGAATGGATGGTGCGCGCGGTGGCCGGATTGGATTTGAGCAGTCCGGGCTATGCCACGCTGCTGCTGCATCCGCGCCAAACCGAGGGATTGAATTTTGCCTCGGCCTGGCAGAAGACGCCCTATGGCCGGGCGCGCTGTGGTTGGCGCGTGGGTCAGGGGAAGATGGAGGTTTCCTGCGTGGTGCCGGGCGGCGCCACGGCCATGCTGGTGCTGGAAGGCGCGCAATTGGATGAGGTCCGGGAGAGCGGACGGCCGCTGGCCAAGGCGGAAGGCGTGGGCCAGGCGCTTCAATCCGAAGGCGACGTGCTGGTTTCGCTGCAATCCGGACAATACGTGTTTACCTATCCCGCCAAATGAGCGTGGACGGTTGAAAATAAGCAAAAAGGGAGCCGCCGCAAAGGGTGAATTGCGGCGGCTCCCTTTTCATTGGGCCGTTTATTTGGTCAGGCCATATTCCTGGGCCAGCGCCCGGAAGGCGGGCAGCGCGTTTTGAATCAGGGAAGTCTTTACGCAATAGGCGATGCGCACATAGCCCGGGCAGCCGAAGTCGTCCCCGGGCACCAGCAGCAGCTCGTACTTTTTGGCCCGCTCGAAAAAGGCGTTGGCGTCTTTTTCCGGGGATTTGACAAACAGGTAGAAGGCGCCGTCGGGTTTGACGCAGGAATAGCCCATTTCGGTCAGGCCGTTGTACAATAGATCCCGGTTGGTGCGGTAGAAGGACATATCCGAGGTCAGATCCGCGCACCGGCCCACCAGGAACTGGAACAGGCTGGGCGCGCACACATAGCCCAGGGCCCGGCCCGCGCCGCACACCGCGGCGTAGATGGCCTCCCCGTCCTGCATCTTGTTGGATACCGCCACATAGCCGATGCGCTCGCCGGGCAGGGAAAGCGCCTTGCTGAAGGAGTAGCACACCAGGCAATTGTCATAGTAATTGATGAGGAAGGGCACCTGAACCCCGTCGTACACGATTTCCCGGTAGGGCTCATCGGTAATCAGGTAGATGGGGTGGCCATACTCTGCGGATTTTTCGCGCAAGAGATCGCACAAAGTGACGATGGTGGCCTCCGAATACACCACGCCCGAGGGGTTGTTGGGGGAGTTGATGATGACCGCCTTGGTGCGCTCGTTGATGAGCGCCTTAAAGGCTTCAAAATCAATTTGGAAATCCGGCTCCCGGGCGGGCACAACCTTGAGGCTGGCCCCGTTGCATTCCACAAAAACCTGGTATTCGGTGAAATAGGGGGCGAAGGTGATGAATTCATCCCCCGGGCAGCTCAACGCCCGGCAGCAGATGCTGATGGAGGCCGCGGCGCCCACGGTCATGTACAGGTGGTTGGCCGTGAGCTGGGTGCCGAAGCGGCGGTTCAGGGACTTGGCAATGGTGTCGCGCACCCCGAAATCCCCCTGAGCCGAGGTATAGCCGTGTAAAACCACCGGATCGGTGTTTTGGATCAGGTCCAACAGGGTCTCCTTCACCGCCTCGGGCGCGGGTACATTGGGATTGCCCAGACTGAAATCAAACACCTTGTCCGCGCCGATTTCGGCCGAGCGCACCTTGGCATATTCGAAAATTTCCCGGATGATGGAGCGCTTGCTGCCCAGGGCGTACATTTGCTGTGAATACATAAAGGTTTCCTCCTTATTCCATGATTCTGGGGAATCATATCATTTGTCGCGGGAAGCGCGGCTTACGATTGTCCAAAAATGCAGTTTGTGGATCCAATCGCTATACCACATTTTTCATAAAGCGGAAGGTAAACCGGCTGCCCTCGCCCGAACGGCTGGTTACGCTCAGGCTGCCGTTTTGAGCGTTCACAATGGCGTAGGACATGGCCAGCCCAATGCCCACGCTGTCCTCGCTGGCGTTCTTGCCGCGATAGAACCGCTTAAAGATATGGGGCAGATCTTCCTTGTCGATGCCCTCGCCGCTGTCCTGAATCGCGATTTCGGTAAACAGCGCGGTTTCGGCGTAGCGTATTTGGATTTCGCCGCCCTCGGGGGTGTGCTCCATGCAATTCTTGAGCACATTCAAAAGCGCTTCGACGGTCCATCGCGCATCCGCCGACAGCATGGCCGAATCCTCGCCGGACAAGGTCAGGCGCTGGTTTTTCAAGTCCATGGGGATCAGCAGCGGTTCCAACGCCTTATCGATAAACCGGCGCGCGGGAAGCCGTTCGCTTTTAAATTCCACCACCCCGGCGTCCAGGCGGCTGAGCTTTAAGATCGAGGTCACCAGCCACTCCATGCGCTCGGTTTGCGTCTGGAGCCGCCGGGCGAACTGATTCCGCTTTTCCTCGGGCAGATCGGGATTTTTCAGCAGGTCGGCCATCACCGCAATGGAGGTGAGCGGGGTTTTGAGCTGATGAGAAATATCCGAAAGCGAATTCATCAGGCTGTTTTTCTCGTGTTCCAGGCGCTGATTCTGGGTGGTCAGGGTGTGGGCCAGCTTGCTGATTTCGCTGCGCAGGATGCTCAATTCGCCCTCAAAGTTGGAATGCAGCGGGGCCAGGGCGTCGCCCTGGGCGACGGCCCGCACCATGGCGGCCATTTCCTCCAGGCGGCGATAGCGCCAAAACAGGAACACGCCCATCAAGATGCCCAGCGCGGCCATGACGGCAACAAAAACCCAGCCCGCCCAAAGGGAGCTTGGAAAGATGAGCGCCGCGCCCAGGACGGCGAGCAGCGCGTAGCCCAGAGCCAAAAGCAGAATTTCACGATTGCGGATCATGATTTTCCCCCACCCGATAGCCCAGTCCACGCACGGTTTGGATGATCCGTGGGTTCTGGATATCGTCTTCCAGCTTTTCCCTGAGCCGCTTGACATACACGGTCAGGGTATTATCGTTGACAAAATCCCCGGCCACGTCCCAGATCTCCTCCAAAAGCCGGGCGCGGGTGAACACCTGACCCGGGTTTTTCAAAAAGGCCAACAGCAACCGGTATTCCATGGCCGTGAGCGAGATCTCCTTGTCCCCCTTAAACACCTTGGCCCGGGCCGGATACAGGTGAATGTTGCCCACGCTCAGCACCTCTTCGGCGTTTTTTTGATACCGGCGCATGACCGAGCGGATTCTGGACAACAATTCGCGCACCCGGAAGGGCTTGGCGATATAATCGTCCGCCCCCATATCCAGGCCCTGCACCACGTTGAGCTCCCCGTCGTAGGCGGTCAGGAAGATCACCGGAATATCGCTCTTTCCCTTGATTTCCCCGCACAGACCGTAGCCGCTTCCGTCCGGAAGGTTGAGGTCCAACAGCGCCAGATCAAAGCTCTCCCGCTCCAACAGCGTCCGGGCCTGGGACAGGGTATAGGCCTGGGCAACCGAATAGCCTTCCTGGCCCAAAGTGTAGCAAAGCCCATCGGAAATGGCGTGATCGTCCTCGGTCAGCAGTATGCGCATAAAATTCCTCGAAACCTCCTTGGCCGCCGTCCGGCCATATAAAACATGCCGGACACCCTTTTGGATGCCCGGCAAGGGGATAAACGTTTGATTTGTGGGGAAAGCTTGCGCTTACACCTCGGGCAGCTCATCTTCACCGGCGATGGCGAACTCATCCAACGAATTGGTGTTGTCCTCCAGCGCCTCGTCCTCCAACACCTCGCGGATGGACAGGCTGATGCGCTTGGCCTCGGTGTCCACGCTCAGAATCTTCACCCGGATCACATCGCCCACCTTCACCGCATCCTCCACCTTGGCGATGCGGGTCGGCGCGCACTGGGAGATATGCACCAGGCCATCCAGGCCGGGCTCCAGCTCCACAAAGGCGCCGAAGGTGGTGATGCGAACCACCTTGCCCTCCACCACGCTGCCCACCGCGTATTTCTCGCCGGCAACGTCCCAGGGACGGGGCTGGGTGGCCTTGTAGCTCAGGGAAATGCGCTCCTTTTCGGGATCCAGCGACAGAATCTTGACCGGAATCTTCTGGTTCACCGATACCACGTCAGAGGGCTGCTTTACACGGCCCCAGCTCAGGTCGGTGATATGCACCAGGCCATCCACGCCGCCGATATCCACGAAAACGCCGAAGCTGGTCAGACGGCGCACAATGCCCTCCACCACTTCGCCCTCTTTGAGGGTGGCCCAAACGGCCTTTTTCTTTTCGGCTTCTTCGGCCAACAGCACGGCCTTGCGGGAGCAGACGATGCGCTTCTTGGCTTTGTCCACTTCGATGATCTTGAGCTTCATTTCCTTGCCCACGAAGTCCTCGATCTTTTCGACGTAGTGCTTGGAAAGCTGAGAGGCCGGGATGAACGCGCGAATGCCCATGACATTGGCGATCAGGCCGCCCTTGACGGCCTCCTTGCCCACGCCATCCACATATTCATCGGCTTCGCTCTTGGCGACGATGGCGTCCCAGTTCTTGCGGTTCACGATATTGCGCTGGCTCAAGAGCACGTTGCCCTCGCCGTCGTTTACCTTGACCACTTCGACCTCGATCTCGTCGCCAACTTTGACATCGGTCGAGGAGAGGTCAGACTTTTTGACCAGACCGTCAGCCTTGTAGCCTACATTGACGCAAACTTCGTCATCGGTGATCTGGACTACAGTGCCAACGATGGTCTGTCCGGGGCGAATCTGCACCAGAGTCTTTTCCACATCGGCCATGAAGTCAGACTCTGCCATGGTCTCGGCGGGTTCCTGAGAAGCGATTTCGGCAGTGTCGACGGCCTGATCCTGTTTCTCGATGTCGTTCATTCGTGTTACAACCTCCTTAAATGTACCATCCGGCGTGGAAGCGCCGGCTGTAATACCGATGGAATCCCCCGGGAGGATTGTAAGGCGCTTTGCCTCCTCCAGGGTTTGAACCAAATAGGTTCGAGGGCAAAAGCCGCTGCAAAGCGACTGAAGCTTTTGGGTATTGGAACTGTTCTTACCGCCCACAACCACCATCACATCGACCTTTTTGGCGATTTCCACGGCCTCGGATTGGCGCTTGGCGGTGGTGGAACAGATGGTATTATGAATTTCAGGTTCGGTCACGCGCGCCTGAATAGCCGCGCATACCGAGGCAAAGCGCTCCTGGGTGATGGTGGTTTGAGCAACCACCAAGGGATGGAGCAGATTTTCAAGCCCCATGGCCTCTTCGGCGGAATACACCGCCCGGCCCAATGCCCGCGCCCAGCCCAGGATTCCCTGGACTTCGGGGTGGCTGGCCTCGCCCACCACGATCACCGCGCGGCCCTGACTGGAAGCTATATCGGCCAGGTCGTGAATGCGCTTCACAAAGGGGCAGGTGGCGTCCTCGATCAAAAGACCGCGGGCCTTCAGCGCCTCCATTACCGCGCGTCCCACCCCGTGGGAGCGGATAATCACCCGGCTGTCCGCGGGAATTTGGTCTGCTTCCTCCACCGGAAGCACCCCACGCGCCGCCAGGGAGGAGACCACCTCCGGGTTATGGATAATCGGGCCCAGGGTATAGACCCGCTCCGCCTGACCCGACAGGCGCCCGGCGACCTCAACGGCCCTGCGCACCCCGAAACAGAATCCGGCGTGGCGGGCTACGATCACCCGCCGCTTTTCATTTTCCCCGTTCATGGCGTCTGACTCCCCGCCTGTTGGTTACAGCTTACTACATAACAAGAATTATTTCGCGTTTCATTATATAATTCCTGCAAGTTTGGAAATTATACATAAATTTAACAATAAAAATCGGCTTTTGACCCATTTCACCGGGAAACAGGCGCGCCTGGACCGGCGCAAACGCAGAAACGCAGGAAAAACTTCATCAATGCCCGGGCAGGGATTTCCGCTCGGGCTCCAGCGCCCAAAGCGCCTCGCTTAACCGGGTGGTGGTTTCCGAAATGAGCTTGGAATCCAATTTGGGCGCGCGCTCCAGGGCGATGGGCGATCCGATAATCAGGCGGTTTTTCCTGAACAACCGGTAGCCGTCGATGTACACCGGAACCAAGGTGGCCCCGCTCTTGAGCGCGATGAGCGACACCCCGTTTTCCATCTTCATATGGCCCTTGGACAGATCCCGGGTGCCCTGGGGAAAGATGCCCAGCACCTCGCTTTCCTTGAGCACCGAAAGGGAGGAGCGGATGGCGTTCATGTCCGAACCGCCCCGATCCACCGGGAACGCGCCCAGAGAGCGGAACAACCGATTAAAGAACTTGCCCGAAAACAGCTCTTTCTTGGCCATAAAGTGAATCGGGCGCTTGAACCCGATGGCCACGGCGATGGGGTCGCGCAGGGAAATATGGTTGCCATACACGATCAGCGCCCCGGTTTCGGGCACATGCTCCCGGCCCACCACCTCCATGGGAAACAGCAGGCGCAGGGCGTTGCAGGCCAAGGCATGGGCGAAGCGGTAGAATTTTTCGTTCATAGGCGCTTATCCCCCTATTTTTTCTCGAAGCAGGGCCTCGGCCGCTTCCACCACCTGCTCGATATCCATGCCGGTGCTGTCCAGCTTGACCGCGTCCTCAGCCCGGCGGAGGGGGGAGGCGGCCCGGTGGGAATCGTTGTAATCCCGCTCCAGCATCTGGCGCTGAAGGGCCTCAAACTCCACCTCTTCGCCCTTTTGTCTGAGCTCCTCAAACCTGCGCCGGGCGCGCTCATGGGCCGAAGCGGTCAAAAAGATTTTTAAAGTGGCGTCGGGCAGCACCGCGGTGCCGATGTCCCGGCCATCCATGACCACGCTGCGCTGGCTGGCCATTTCGCGCTGCATGGCCACCAGGCGCTCCCGCACCTCGGGAATGGCCGCCACCTGGGAAGCGGCCGGAGAGACGGGGTTCTCCCGAATGGCCTCGCTCACATCCTGACCGTTTAAAAGCACCCGCTGGCCCGCGTCGGTGAAGCGGATTTCAATGTCGATTTCATCCAATAGCGGGATCACCTGATCCTTGGCGCTGGGCTGGGCCCCGGCGTTCAATACATACAGCGCCACCGCCCGGTACATGGCCCCGGTATCCAGATAGGTGATCCCCAATCGCTGGGCCAGCGCCCGGGCAATGGTGGATTTTCCGGCCCCGGAGGGGCCGTCAAGGGCAATGGAAAAGCGTTGATTCATATTTTGCTTGCTCCTTACTCAATTATATGGCACGATGGCCCAGTCCGATGGCCACCTCGTTTAAGTGCAGTAGTCCGATGCCGAAGAATATGGCCACGGCAATGTTGTTGCCCGAGCGGGCGATGCCGATTTTTCCGCCCACGTTTAAGCCGATGGCCTTGGTCATCACCTGAGAAAGGGCCTCGCGGGTGGCCCCGGCCACCGATCCTTCCTCATGATAGGCGGTGTCCGAAATCACGCCCTCGCGCTTGGCCGCCACCACCGCGCGCTCCACGATGCGCATGACCGAGGAGATAAACTCGCCGCCGTAGTCCACGGCCGCGGCCTTGACGCCGTCCTGCATGAGCTCCAGCTTGAGCTGTTTTTCCTCTTCCCGGGTGCGCGACATGCACATGAGCACCGCGGCACGGGACACGGTCCGGCTTCCGCTGATATTGGTATCCATATTCAAAGCCTCCTTTGGGGGCGCGAGGCGCTCCCGCCCCTTTATCTTTCGAGGGCGCCGGCCGCCGCGCTTCCGGCCAGGGCCCCGGTGGAAAAGGCGATTTGCAGGTTAAACCCGCCGGTGAGCGCGTCCACGTCCAGCACTTCGCCCGCAAAGTACAGCGCGGGCGCGAGTTTTGATTCCATGGTGGAGGGGTTGACCTGTTTAACCGAAACCCCGCCTCGGGTGATGATGGCCTCCTCCAGGGGGCGGAAGCGCTTTACCGTAAGGGGCAGATGTTTCAACAGGTTTTTCAGCGCGCCGCGCTGGGCCGCGGTCACCGAATGCACCGGTTGGGCCGGGGAAAGGCCGGCAAGCCGCGCCATCATCAGGGCCAGGTTATGGGGGGCCAGGCCGTCCAGCACGCTGATCAGCTGCTTTCGGGACATCTCCTTGAAATCCCGAAGCAGCCGGTTGTCCAACGTTTCCTCGCTCAGCGCGGGCTTCAAATCGATAAAGAGCGGCAGGCCCATGGGCTCGTCGGGCAGATAGCTGGACAACGAAAGGCACAGCGGGCCGCTCAAACCGAAATGGGTAAACAACAGTTCGCCCAGCTCGGAAAAGATCTTTTTCTTCCCTTTATAGTAGTTGAGCGTCACGTTTTTCAGGGAAAGGCCCATGAGCTCGCCCGGCCATTCCTCCACGGTTTCCAGGGGAATCAGCGCCGGGCAGGGCGGAACGATATCATGGCCCAGGGACCGGGCGAAGGCATAGCCGTCCCCGGTGGAGCCGGTGGCGCTGTCGCTCTTGCCCCCGGTGGCCACGATCACCGCGTCCGCCTTCTGAATCGCGCCGCCCAGGTATTGGACGCCCGCCACCCGGCCGGATTGGAGGCAGAGCGCCTGGATTTCGCTGTTTAAACGGATATCCACGCCCCAACGCGTGAGCTCCCGCTCCAGGGCGCGGGTGATGTCGCTGGAGCGGTCCGAGGCCGGAAATACCCGGCCGCCCCGCTCCACCTTCAGCTTTACCCCCAGCGATTCCATCAGGGCCATCAGATCGCGGTTGTCAAAATGACTGTAAGCCGAATACAGAAACCGGGGATTGCGGGGAACATGGGCAAAAAAGCCGTCCGCATCCGCGTCGTTGGTCAGATTGCAGCGGCCCTTGCCGGTTATGTAGAGCTTTTTGCCCAGCTTTTCGTTGTGCTCGGCCAAGGTTACATGGGCCCCGGCCTTGCGGGCGCTCAGCGCGGCCATCATGCCCGCGGCGCCGCCGCCGATAACAATGATCTCCTTCATTTTTCGCCCTGCACCCGCTCTTTATTCAGATAGACCTTATATTCGTCCCAGATATCTTCCAATTGATCGAAATACTGGGTGACCTGTTGCCGCCGGCGCTGGCCCAAAGCCACAATCAGCGCGTTGATGACCGAGAGCGGGGCGGCCAGCGAATCCACGAACGAAGCCATTTCGCTCTTGGCGGTCAGGCAGAGGTCGGCCGCCGAGTGCAGGGGGGAGAGCGGGCCGTCGGTTATGGCCACCAGGGTGGCGTTGCGGCTGCGGGCGAACTGCATGGCTTCCAGGGTCCGGGCCGAATAGCGGGGAAAGCTGATGCCGATGAGCAGATCGCCCTCGTCGATGCGGGAAAGCTGCTCGAACACATCGCTGATGCCCGAGGTCACCAGGTGCACATTTTTAAATACGAATTTTAAATAGTGGGTCAAAAATTGCGCCAGCGGCGCCGAGGCGCGCAGGCCCAAAACATAAATATCATTGGCGTTTAAAATGCGCTCCACCACATTTTCGAAGACTTGGACATCCAATTCGTCGATGGTGGACCGGATGTTTTGCATATCGGCCTTGAGCACCTTGGAGAGCACCTGGGTTTGATCCATATCCGAGGTCATCTCAAAGCGCTGGGAGGCGGTAAGCCGGTGGCGGATCAGTTCCTGGAGCGCCTTTTGCAGCTGGGGATAGCCTTCGTAACCCAGGGCTGAGGCAAACCGCACCACCGTGGACTCGCTTACCCCCACATACTCGCCCAAACGGGAGGCGGTCATAAAGGCGGCCTTGTCATAGTGGCTGACGATGCATTCGGCGATGCGCCGGTGGCTTTTTGAAAGTTTTTTCCCGCTCTGATTCAATCGCTGAATGATCTCATGAGCGTTTTCCATGATGTTAATCCTCCTTGAAGGCGTTCATACTCCTGCCCTATTGTACGACACTTATGAAAAATTTGCAATAAGGAGCGGCGGATCCGGCAAATTTATTGGATTTTTCCGGATAAAGCCCATATGCTTGCATAATTGGTATGCAATTTTTCAAAATGAGCCATTGAACTGCCGAAGCGGGGAGAAAATTGAATATGAACTTTTACCCGGCCTTTTCCTGTTTTTCTTGACGGGGATTCAGGGGCATGCTATGCTGAAAAGACATAAGAACAAGAAAGGCATGAAACAGATGAACCAAAGCAAAGCCTTTATTTTTGATATGGATGGGTTGCTCTTTGATACCGAAAACCTGGGCATACGCGCCTCCATCGAGGTGGGCAAGGCGCTGGGTTATCCCATCACCAGGGATCTGGTGTTGAAGGTCATCGGGGTGACCCATGCGGCCTGCGAAGCCACCTATCGCGCGGCCATTCCACAGTTCGACGGCCAGCGCTTTTTCCCGGCCTTTGCCCAGTGGATGCAGGAAACCGTTAAAAAAGAGGGCTTGGGGATTAAAGAGGGGGTAAAGCCCCTGATTTCTTTCCTGAGGGAAGGGGGATTTCCCTGCGCCCTGGCCTCGTCCAGCCCCATGGAATTGATTGAATTTTATCTCGAACGGGCGGACATGACCGGTTGGTTTGACCAGGTGGTGTCCGGGACCATGGTGAAAAGGTCCAAACCCGCGCCGGATATCTTCCTTTTGGCCGCCCGGAAGATGGGGGTGGAACCCGAACGCTGCATGGTGTTTGAAGATTCCATCAACGGGGTCAAGGCCGGCCGGGCCGCGGGCATGAGGGTTTGCATGGTGCCTGATTTGATTCCCTATACGCCGGATCTGGCCGGGTATGTGGATTGGCTCAAGCCCACGCTTCAGGCCGCGCTGGACAGTCTGAAGGAAGAAATGAAATAGAAAAAACAGGCGGAGCTATTTCGTACAGGCGCGGCAGCAACGCAATGAGGACGCGGTTGGAGAGAAAAACTTTCCAACCGCATGGGCGTCGTTTAATTTTCGATACCGAGCAAGATGGTTTTAATCTGCCGGTTTATTTCCTCTTCGCTCATTTCTTTGGACATTAGCGGCTGAATGACCTCGCGGCTTTCTCTGATATGGGGCAGCGAGGTGGCCAGCGCGCCCGCCTTTTCGGTCTTGCCGCATTTCAAATATAAGAAGCAGAGCGCGGCCCGAATGGTCGCTTTTTGTTTTTCATTGATCGATAGCGGCAGTCCTTTTTCCATCAGGTCAATGGCTTCCTCGGATTTTCCCTGCAAGGCCAACACCCCGCCCAGCCCAAGCATCATATCGGGCTTGTTTGGGTATCTCAGCAAGGCGTCACGATAAACCGTTTCGGCAGACTTGTAATCGCCGCTTTGCTGAAATTCCGTTGCCGTTTTATGAATGTTATACCGCGTTTGTTCCGAACGGATAGTATCCATGCCTATAAGCTCATCGATACTCGTTTCCAGTATATTCGCCAAAGCGGGCAAAAAGGTAATATCGGGATAGCTTTCCCCTCGTTCCCATTTTGAAACGCTCTGTGGGGTAATATGAAGGAATTCCGCAATATCCTCTTGCGTTAGATTTTTGGCGATGCGGAACCTTTTTAGATTTTCGGATAGATACAACAAGACAACGCCGCCTTTCCATTGGATTTTTCTGTATTATACCTGCAAGCATGGCCGATGAGCAATGACGCGTTCGTTGATATCCATTCAACTTGGTAAAATAAGCATACCACATACCTTTGGAAGGCAAACTTGAAAAAAGGATGCTGTTCTGGCAAACGGCATCCTCTTTTATCGCTGCGGAACGCCATCCCTTGATGCGTCCCGCCCTTTTTGTCAGAGCTCGCCTACGCCCATCTTTCGCAGCTCGCTTACGGCGTACAGCCTGAAGGCCGCAGGCCAGGCCACCAGCCAGTCGTTCATGGAACCGGGCGGGCAGGGAGCGGCAGTATTGTACCAGCGGCAATGCATGTAGGCCTCGTTTTGGCTGCCTTCGGGCCGCCACTTCCCCCGCACCATGGCCCCGCCCTCAGGGGTGACGCATTGAAGCGCGCCCCGCCACAGCATCCGGGCCCTCTTCAGCCAGACTTCTCCGCAGCCCGCCTGATATAGCCTCAACATGGCGGGCGCCGCCAGCGCGCCCCAGGGATCCAGGTGGTGATGCTGGGTGGAGACCGCGGTGGAGCCGGTGGTATGAAAGCCATAGCGCTTAAAGTCGCTCTCGGGCGGATAGGGCGCCTCGTAATGGAACATCCAGGAACAGAAATACACGCCGGCCTGTTGGGCGGATTCCAGATAGGATGGGTTTTGGGTGAGCGCATAGAGCTCCATGGCCGCCATGAGCATGGGGCCGGAGGTCTCCTTATCCACGCACACGGTGTCCAGGGCCCCGGCCGTGGCCATGAACTGGCTCAGATCTCTGTTTACATAAAACGCAAACCCGCGCTCCGCCATTTCCAGATAGCGCGCCTCCCGGGTTTGGCGATAGGCCTCCAAAAGGCCCAAAACCGCAAAGGCCCCGATGGTGCCTCCGGTTTCCAGGGCGCGCCCATTTTTGTCGTAGGATTTTCCAAAGCCGTTCCGGCTGTCAAAATGGCCGGACAGGAAGTCGCATATGCCCAGCCCCACCGAACGGTAGTCCGGCCGCTCAATGCCCAGACCGGTCAAAAGCGCGTGGGCGCGCAGCAGCTCGGCCGCCCCAAAACCCAGATTGCACACATCCAGCGCCCCATCCGGTTTTTCGAAATGCACTTTTATGAGCCCATTTTCCAGCCGGGCATCCCGAACCCAATGATCCAAAACCGCAAGGCCCAGGGCCAGGGCCGAGTCATCGCCATCCAGCGCAAAGGATTCCAGCATCATGCGCGCAAACAGTGCGTTTTGACCGCACCAGCCCAGCTCAAAATGGGGCAGTTGTTGGAAGTCGTTGCGGTCAAGGCCGATGCAAAACAGCGGGCCGCCCTGGAAATTATACACCAGCCTGCGGGCAAAGCTCAGGCCCAGGCGCCACACCCGTTCAAAGGGCATGGAGGGCAGATCGAAGGGCTTTAATACCGCCATGGCCGCCTCCAGCGCCCCGGCCATGCCAAAGTTGGGCCATTTGGGCGCGCCCGTCCATAAATAGGCGGCAGCCCGGCGCGCCTGGCCCGGGGCAAGCTCAATGGAACGGTTCAGCGCCGGACCGTATTGATCGCGGTAGATATAGCTCACCGGGCCTTCGCCCATGGGATAGATGAGTCGGTGAACCATGCAGCCGTCCTCCCCTCGCTCCATGGAGGCGGCGCAGTCCAGGGCCTCCTCCGATTCATCCGAGGCAAACAGCGCCAGGGCCGTTTCATCGTTTTCCGAGAGGGTGCAGCCCGGAACCCCGCCGCGCCGGGCGTCGAACACCCAGCTTGCGCCGTCGCGGGTCAGCCCCTTGGGCTCCAAACCCGAGCCCCAATGGTTTCCATTATAGAGCACGCAGGGCATGACGTAATGGCTATAGGCGAATTGGGCGCGCACCTGAATTTCGAACTGCAGGTTTAAGGGCGCATCGGTGCGGTTGAGATAGGTGCGCTCCAAATAGATGATTCCCTGTCCGCGGGGCGTGATGTTTTGGCGGATTTCCAGCCGTTCATCCCGCCAAAGGCCTTGTCCGGCGGCTGGAGGCTGAAAGGATTGGCCGTCTGTCTGGTAGCTGGGCTCACAAATCTGGTAGGGCGTTTGCATGATGCGCGTCCTCCTGTGTAAATTTTGTTTTCATCTTATCACGTCTGCTGGCTCGGGGCAAGATGGATTTGGCCGGGGTGGCGCGGGAAAAGAGAATATGATATAATCAGGGTGTTGACAAAGTCAACACCCTTCGAAAAAATGAAATATTCATTTTTTCGAGTTGCATCATTTTCCTGTCACCTTCGGTGACGGCCGGAAAATGATAGAGGAAGCGGCCACTTGGGCCGCTCCTCGAACCGGCAAAGCCGGTTCTGCGGATTGAATATGAAGGGGCTGCGGCCCCTTCATGCATCCCCAGACGAAAAAGATATGATATAATTCCGTCAAAGCGATTTTTTGTACTTTATCATTTGGAGGCGCGGAAAGAGCATGAAAAACGGTTCGGATTCCCCCGAGGCCCGGCTCAAGGCGTTGGCAGGGGCGCTGGCCGGATTGCGCGTGAGCGCCGTGCCCGGGGAATACGACCTGCATCAGATGGTTTTCAGGGCCCTGGTGCGCGCGGGCTATCAGCCCAGGCACGAGGTGGCCCTGGGGCCGAGATGCCGTATTGACTTTATGGTGGACGGCCTGGGCATCGAGATCAAGAAGGGCAAGCCCGTCCGGCGCGCGGTCATGGAACAGGCGGCCCGCTATCTGGAAAGCGGCCAATTGGAGGGCCTGCTGCTGGTGGTGGAGCGGTCGGCCAATCTGCCCGGGCGCATCCTGGGCAAGCCGGTTGTGGTGTTGGGGCTGAACCGTCTGTGGGGGGTGGCGCTGCCGTGAGGGAGGATTCGTTTTACCAGGAAGACCAGGAGGAAATGGACTTCCCGGCGGGTTATCCGGCGTACCTTCGGGAGGTGGGCCCGGCGGAGGAGACCTACGGTACCCTGAGCTACAACCGGCGCGGCAAGTGCTGGGTCATCAAGGGCGAGCCCTGTGTGACCGAGCTGGCCAAGCGGCTGTTTCCGGGATGCGCGGGCAAGGGACGCGGGGTGGCGCGCTTTACCGCCCACAGGCGCATCATCGGGGATTTAAACTGGCTGATGCTGAGATATCCCCTGGAGATCAAGGAGAGCGACCGGGAAAAATGGGAGGAGGCCTTGCAGGACGCCCGGGCCTATGCGGTGCGCCGCGCCCAGAGCCTGCGCGCCCCGGCCCGGGTCACCCCGCCCGAGACCGCCTTTCGGGGCCAGCTCATGCCCTTTCAGCAGCAGGGCTTGGCCTTTTTGCTCAACAATCCGCGCGCGCTTTTGGCCGACGAGATGGGCCTGGGCAAGACGGTGCAGGCCCTGAGTTTGGTGGCCGCCACCGGGGGCTATCCGGTGCTCCTGGTCTGCCCGCCCCACCTGATCCGAAACTGGCAGCGGGAGGCCCAGCGCTTTCTGAGCCCCGAGGGCGGGCTCAGGGTGCATGTGCTGCGCGGGCTCACGCCCTATGAGCTGCCCGAGGCCGATTTCTATATCGTGCATTATTTGCTGCTGCGCGGATGGAAGCAGGCGCTGCCCAAGGCCGGGTTCCGCACCGTGATCTTTGACGAAATTCAGGAGCTCCGGCACGCGGGCACCGAAAAATACAGCGCGGCCAGCCTGATTTCCGACGCCTGCGACCGGGTGGTGGGGCTTTCGGGCACCCCGATTTACAACAATGGCGGGGAGATTTGGAACGTCATCAACATATTGGACTTTCACTTCCTGGGGGATTGGGAGAGCTTTACCCGGGAATGGTGCTATGGATACAACAGCGCCATTGTGGCCAAGCCCGACCTTCTGGGCGAGCATCTGCGCCGGGAGGGCATGATGCTGAGGCGCACCAAGCAGCAGGTGCTTTCCGAACTGCCCCCCAAGCGGCGGCTGGTTCAGGAGATCGATTGGGACGACGAGCTATACAGGCAGCTGATGATCCCGGTGATCCAGCGGGCCAGGACCTTAAAAGAGGTGGACGACGCCTCGCGGCGGGCGATTTTGGAGGATCAGATCAGCCAGGAGGAGCGGCAGGCCACCGGCATCGCCAAGGCCCCGTATGTTTCGGCCTTTGTGCGCACCTTGCTGGACGGGGGCGAGAGCGTTCTTTTGTTCGCCCATCACCACAAGGTCATGGATCTGTATAAAAAGGAACTCAAGGCCTACCGCCCGGCCTTTATCACCGGGCGGGAAAACGAAAAGCAAAAGGACGAGGCCCTGAACCGGTTTATGTCCGGCAGGACCAATTTATGCGTGATTTCCCTGAGATCGGCCAGCGGGCTCAATTTGCAGCGGGCCAGTTGCGTGGTGTTCGGGGAGCTGGACTGGTCGCCCGCGGTGCATTCCCAGGCCGAGGACCGGGCCCACCGCATTGGCCAGGCCGATTCGCTGCTCTGTTACTATCTGGTCAGCCCCAGGGGCTCGGATCAGGATATGCAGGAGGCGCTGGGGCTCAAGGTGAGCCAGTTTATTCAGCTCATGGGCGACGAAACCCCGGACGAGGAAAAGCAATGGATGGCCCAGAGTTCGGCCCGGGAGCATGTGCGCAGACTGGTGGAGCGCTTGACCGAAGGCGGCGATGGATAAAGGAGGGAGGAGCATGGAGCGGATCATCCTGCACTGCGACCTGAATAACTTTTACGCCAGCGTGGAATGCCTGGACAAGCCCGAATACAGGGACAAGCCGCTGGTGGTTTCCGGGGACGAGAAGCAGCGCAAGGGCGTGGTGGTGGCCAAGAACGGCCCGGCCAAGGCCCTGGGCATCAAGACCGGGGACACGGTTTTTCAGGCCCGGCGCAAATGCCCGGAGCTCATCGCGCTGCGGCCGGATTTTCCCAAATACCATCGCTATTCCCAGGCGGTGCGGGCGGTTTACGAGCGCCACACCGATCGAATCGAGGCCTTCAGCCTGGATGAATGCTGGCTGGATGTTTCGATGGAATGCAGGAATTTTGAACAGGGGCGCGTCTTGGCCGACCTTTTGCGCGCCGAAATCCGGGGCGAGCTGGGGCTCACCATATCGGTGGGCGTGTCCTTTACCAAGGTGTTCGCCAAGCTGGGCAGCGATATGAAAAAGCCGGACGCCACCACGGTCATCAGCCGGGAGAACTTTAAGGAAAAGGTCTGGCCCCTTCCGGTGGGGGCGCTGCTCTATGTGGGCCCGGCCACCCAGGAGCGGCTGCATTCGGGCGGAATTCAGACGATCGGGGATCTGGCGCGCCAGAGCCCGTCGTTTTTGAGCTCCCTTTTGGGCAAGGCCGGGCAAACGCTTTGGATGAGCGCCAACGGGTTGGACGGCGGCGAACCCATGAAGAGCGCCCCGGCCAGCCGCTCCATGGGCGCCATGCTGACCCTGCCGGAGGATTTGACCCGGATGGATCAGGCGCGGCCGGTGATCTATGCCCTGAGCGACCGGGTGGCCGGCCAGCTCAGGAAGGAGCATCTCTGCGCCCGGGGGGTTCAGCTCACGGTCAAGAGCAACGAGTTTCACAACTTTGACCGGCAGAAGCAGCTGCCCTCGCCCAGTCAGCTCTCGGGCGATCTGGCCGGCGCGGCCATGGAGCTGCTCAAGGGCAAGGATCTCTGGCTTCGGCCCATACGGCTGCTGGGGGTTCGGGCCATCGAGCTTCAGGACGAGGGCGCCCCGCGCCAGCTCAGCCTGTTTGAGGACGAGGCCGAGCGCAGCCGCCGCCAGGCCCTCACCGGAGCGCTGGACGCGCTCAGGGAAAAATACGGGCCCGGCATTATCCGGCGGGGCGTGCTGATGGAACACAAGGAAGAGCGGTGAGGGCGCAAAGGCCCGGGAGGTGAAAGGGTATGCAGCGCATTTTGGTGGTGGAGGACGACGCGGCCATCACCCGGCATTTATGCCCGCTTTTAAGAAGCGAGGGCTTTGAGGTGGAGGCCGCCCAAACCTTTGAGCAGGCCAGGCGGGCGATTGAGGGCAATCCGCCGGATTTGGCGCTGGTGGATCTGGCCTTGCCGGATGGGCACGGCTTTGCCCTGTGTCCGCTCTTGGGCCCGCCCTTGGATGTGCCGGTGATCTTTTTAACCGCGGCGGGTGACGAGGCCAGCGTGGTGGCCGGGCTGGGGCTGGGCGCGGACGATTATGTCATCAAGCCCTTTCGGCCCATGGAGCTGGTCTCCCGAATCAAAGGCGCCCTGCGCAGGCGGGGGCGGGCGGCCGCCCTGTACCGGGTGGGGGATTTGACCCTCAACGCGGCCAGCGCCACCCTTCAAAAGAGCGGGCGGGAGATCGCCCTGTCGGCCCTGGAATACCGGCTGCTGCTGATCTTTTTCAACCATCCGGGCCAGGTGCTCAGCCGGAACCGGCTGATGGGCGAAATCTGGGATTTGGCCGGGGACTATGTGAACGACAACACCCTTACCGTGTACATCAAGCGGCTTCGGGAGAAGATCGAGGACGACCCGGCCCGGCCGCAGCGGATCAAGACCGTGCGCGGGCTGGGCTATAAATTGGAGTGAGCCCATGCGGTTTCTTTTGAACCCCGAGATCCGGCGCTTTGCCGGGGGGTATGCCATGCTTTCCGTTTTGGCCTTTCTGTTGGGGCTTTTGATTGATTTTTCCTGCGCGCTGTACGCCCTGGCGGTCTGTTTGGGGCTGGGGGCGGCCTTTTTCGCCTTCACCCAGGCGCGGTACAGGCGAATCCGGCGTCTGTCGGGCGAACTGGACCGGGTGTTGCACGCCGGGCTCTCCCTGGATTTTGTGCCCGACGAAGAGGGGGAATTGGCCTGTCTCAGGAGCGAGATCTATAAGCTCCTGGTCAGGCTTCGGGAGCAGGCCGAGGCCCTGGAAGGGGAAAAGCGCTATTTGAACGATTCGCTGTTTGACATATCCCATCAGCTCAAGACCCCCATGGCCTCGCTGCGGCTGATTGTAAGCCGGATGAGCCGCACGGAAGACGAGGGGGAGAGAAGCGCGCTGCTCATGGAGATGAACCGGATGTTGGGGCGGGTGGACGACTTGACCGCCACGCTGCTCAAAATCGCCCGGTTGGAATCCGGCACGCTGACGCCCGGGCGCGCTCCGGTTTCGGTGCGGGCGCTGTTTGACCGGGCGGTGCAGCCGCTCTTGATTCCCATGGAGCTCAAAAACCTGTCGTTGATTCCCCGGATTGAGCCCGAGGCCTGCTTTGAGGGGGATTTGCCGCTCACCGCCGAGGCCCTGTTAAACCTCATCAAAAACAGCATGGATTACACCCCGGAGGGCGGCGAAATCCATTTTTCGGCGCGCCAAACCCCGCTGTTTACCGAACTCGTCCTGAGAAGCGGCGGCCCGGGAATCCCGGAAGACGAGCTGCCCCATATCTTTGAGCGCTTTTATCGGGGAAAGCATGCCTCGGGGGAAGGCGTGGGCATCGGGCTCTATTTGGCCGACCAGATTGTCAGGCGCCAAAACGGGGTGCTTCGGGCGCGCAACCCGAAGGGCGGGGGCGCGGAGTTTTCCATCCGGTTCTATCGGGGCGCAATCTAGCAATGTGACCATTCGCTTATTTTCCCTTCACTTCGCTGTCACCCGAGCGGCGGTATACTGAAAGCCGTAAGGAGGGTGCTTTACCTATGGAAATTTTAAGATGCGAAGGCCTGAGCAAGGTATACGGCCAGGGCGAGGCCAGGGTGGAGGCCTTGAAAGAGGTGTCCTTTTCGTTGGAAAAGGGCTCGTTTACCGCCATTGTGGGCCCGTCCGGCTCGGGCAAGTCCACGCTTTTGCACATTTTGGGCGGGGTGGAAACGCCCACCTCGGGCAAGCTGTTTGTGGACGGAGCCGATGTGTTTTCCAGGAACCGAACCCAGCTGGCCATCTACCGCCGCCGCCAGGTGGGATTGATCTATCAGTTTTACAATTTGATCCCGGTGTTGGACGTGACCGAGAACATCTTGATGCCCCTGCGGCTGGACGGGCGCAGGGCCGACCCCGGGCATTTGAAGGAACTCATGCGGTTTCTGGGCCTGGAACAGCGCGCCCGTCATCTGCCCAGCCAGCTTTCCGGCGGCCAGCAGCAGCGGGTTTCCATTGGCCGCGCCCTCATCAACGCCCCGGCCGTGGTGCTGGCCGACGAGCCCACCGGCAACCTGGACAATGAAAACAGCCGCCGGATCGTGGAGCTTTTAAAGGCCTCCAACCGAAAATACCACCAGACCTTGGTGGTCATCACCCATGACGAGGAAATCGCCCTGCAGGCCGGGCGCATCCTGCGCATGGAGGACGGGCGCATCGTCTCGGACGAGCGGCTGGATTAGGGGGGACGAGCCATGTGGAAGCTGTATTCACTGAGCCATATCCGCCACAACCGGGCCTCCAGCCTGGGCATAGCCGGGTGTACCCTGGCCGCCTGTCTGCTCATCACCTGTCTATGTCTGGTGTTTTACAACATCTGGGCCGACGAGGTGCGCCGGGTGATCCTCACTGAGGGCCCGGCCCACGCGGTGTTGACGGGGGATTTTTCGGATGAAACCGTGGAGGCGATTGAGCGGCGGCCCGAGGTTAAAAGCGTGACCCGAAGCGCGGGCCAGACCCCGGCGTTGAACATCGAGCTCAACAACATGCGCGAAACCTATAAGGTCATGCCCGAATTGGCCGGACTGGCCGGCGTTCCGGCGGATTCCGGCTTTTTGGTTTATCATGACCGGCTGCTGTCCGCCTATTTGGTGCCCACCCCCCAAGGCCTTTCCGTCCGGTCGCTGATGGTCATCGGCTATATGGGGGCGGTGCTCTTGTGCTGCGCCACCTTGATCTTGATGCTCAAGAACGCCTTTTTTGTCTCCATGTCCAGCAGGCTTCATCAACTGGGCATATTGGAGAGCGTGGGCGCGACCCCCAAACAGCTCAGACAGGCGCTGTACAGCGAGTGCGCGATTTTGTGCCTGCCCGCCGTGGCGCTGGGCCTGGGTTTGGGGGTGTTGGCCAGTTGGGGCTTTGTGGGCTATCTGGCCAGCGTGGCCAATCCCATCAACCAGGTGGATCTTCAATATCAGTTCAGCTTTTGGGCGATGGGGGCGGCATTGTTGGCCACGCTCATCACGGTTTGGCTGTCGGCCGTGATTCCGGCGCGCAGGCTCAGCCGCATCAGCGCCCTGGAGGCCATTCGCAGCGGCGTCCAGCGCCCGGTGAAAAAGATGCGCCGGTACCGGGTGTTTTCCCGGCTGTTCGGGGTGGAGGCCGAGCTGGCCCGCAAGTCCATCTATGCCCGCAAGCGCCTGTTGCGCGCCGCGGCCTGGTCGCTGACCTTGGCTTTTTTGGGCCTTTGTGCGTTTTTAAACGTGGAGGCCATTTCGGGCCTGAGCACCCAGCGGACCTATTTTGAGCGCTACCGGTCGCGATGGGATTTGATGGCCGCCCTGACCGAGAGCGGGGACGATTCCCGGATTTTGGGGCAAATCCGCTCCATTCCCGGGGTGGAGCGGGCCACCGCCTACCGCATGACCGTGGCGCGCGCCCGGGTGGACGGCACACTTTTGAGCGGCGAGGTCAAAGCCCTGGAGGATCCCTCGAGCCTTTCGGAAAGGCTGATTCCGGATGAGAGCGGGGCCCTCTGGCTGAAGGCGCCGGTTCTGGTGTTGGATGATCAAAGCTTTTTGGACTACTGCGCGGAAAATGGAATCATTCAAGGGGAATCGGGCGCGCTGATCGTCAACCGGATCGCCAACGGCGAGCGGGACGAGGTGCACAACCGGCTGTATTGGCCCTATCTGGCGGAGGAGACGGGCCTGTCCCTTCCGCTCTATGAGAGCGGGCGCAAGGATGAGCCCTTTGCCATTTTGGAAATCGCGGGCTTTGTGAGCGAGCCGCCCGAGCTCCGGCAGGAATTTGAGGAGGACGCCCTGGTGGTGGTGATGTCCGAAAGCCTGTATGATTCGATGAAAGACCGCTTTCCGGCGCCCTACGCCGCGGCCCTGGAAAAAGCCCCGCTCAATCCCACCGAGCGCTTTTCCATCCGCAACCGGGTGTACAATGTGATCGCGGAATCGGAACAGGAAATTGAGGGCATACAGGATCAGCTATCCGCGCTGCTGCCCCAGGGCACGGTCATCGAAAACCGCCTGGCCGCCCAGCGGGACGACGCCACCATGCGATGGGGCATACGCGTGATTATCAGCGCCCTGGCCTGCCTGCTGGCGCTCATCGGGCTGAGCAGCGTGTTCGCGGTTTGCTTGAGCCAGATACAGCAGCGCAGGCGCGAGTTTGCCCGCTATCTGTCCGTCGGGCTAAGTCCCGGGGGCATGGTCAAGATCCTCGTCATGGAAGGCTTGCTCATGGGATTAAAGCCCCTTTTGATCGGGCTGGTGGTCAATATTCCGCTGACCGCGCTGATGCTCAATGCGGCCTGGATTTCCGTTCCGGCCTATCTTTCCAGCGCGCCGGTGGGCTTTATCCTGGGCTTCATGGCGCTGGTGCTGGTCATGGTGGGGCTGGCCAGTTATCTGGGCGGACGCAAAATCCTGAGGGGCAATTTAATGGAGGCCCTCAAGGACGACGCGCTGTAAACGAAGGAATCCAGGTTTTTCCTTGCGGGCCCGGGCTGCCTGTGTTAAAATAGAGAAAAATCACGTGGGGAGGCGGAGCCATGAAAAGGGCTGGCATGACTTTGGACAAGGACTATGTCATCGGTCGCATTGATCATAGGATATACGGCTCGTTCATCGAACATCTGGGCCGGGCGGTGTACGGGGGCATCTATGAGCCCGGCCATCCCATGGCCGACGAGCAGGGCTTCCGCAAGGACGTCATCGAGCTGGTGAAGAAAATCGGGGTGCCGGTGACCCGCTATCCGGGCGGCAACTTTGTTTCGGGCTTCAATTGGGAGGATTCCATCGGCCCCAAGGAAAAGCGGCCCAAAAAGCTGGATCTGGCCTGGTTTACCACCGAGACCAACGAGGTGGGCCTGCACGAGTTCGTGGATTGGTGCCAAAAGGCCGGCACCCAGTGCATGTACGCGGTAAATTTGGGCACCCGCGGGGTGGACGCGGCGCGCAATGTGGTGGAGTACGCCAATCATAAAAGCGGCAGCTATTGGTCGGACCTGCGCATACAAAACGGCCGCAGGGAGCCCATGGGTATCAAGCTCTGGTGTCTGGGCAACGAGATGGACGGCCCCTGGCAGATGGGCGCGCACACGGCCTACGAATACGGCCGGTTGGCCAACGAGGCGGGCAAGGTCATGAAATGGGTGGATCCCTCCATCGAGCTGGTGGCCTGCGGTTCGTCCTCCACCGAAATGCCCACCTTTGGGGAATGGGAGTTGACCATGCTCAACGAATGCTACGACACGGTGGACTATGTGTCGCTGCACCGCTACTATGGCAACCCCACCGGAGACACCGCCTCCTTCCTGGCGCGCACCATGGATTTGGACGATTTTATCAAGACCGTGGTCTCCATCTGCGACGCGGTCAAGGGAAGGAAGCACAGCAAGAAGCGCATTAACCTTTCCTTTGACGAATGGAACGTGTGGTATCACAGCTCGGAGCAGGACAAGGAAATTCAAAAGGCCGACAAATGGGGCCGGGCCCTGCCGCTGCTGGAGGATATCTATAACTTTGAGGACGCGCTGCTGGTGGGCTCCATGCTGATGACCTTCCTGCGCAACGCCGATCGGGTAAAGATTGCCTGCCTGGCCCAATTGGTCAATGTCATCGCGCCCATCATGACCCGAAACGGGGGCGGCGCCTGGGCTCAGACCATCTTCTATCCCTATATGCAGGTTTCCCGCTATGGCCGGGGCACCTCGCTGCGCGCCCTGGTGAACAGCCCGGTGTACGATTGCGCGGATTATGAGGGCGTGCCGCTGTTGGACGCGGCCGCCACCATGGACGACGAGGGCCATGTGACCATCTTCGCGGTCAATCGGGATATGGCCGAGGATATCAAACTGGAGGCGGATTTGCGCGCCTTTGGGCCCATGACCATCAAGGAGCATATTTTGCTCAAACATTCGGACGTCAAGGCGGTCAACACCGAGGAAAATCCCTATAACGTGGCCCCGGTGGCCGGGCCGGGGGGAACCCTGGAGAACGGAAAACTGGAAATCGTGATTCCGGCGCTGAGCTGGAATGTCATTCGTTTGGGATGAGCCAAAGAACGGGCGGGAAACCTTGTGTGGGTTTCCCGCCCGCTCAGACCGTTGACAAACCTATTTTTCTCGTTTGGGGATGCATGAAGGGGCCGCAGCCCCTTCATATTCAATCCGCAGCGGCGGCATGTACGCCGCGAGGAGCGGCCCAGGTGGCCGCTTCCTTTATCATTTTCTGGCCGCTGCCGAAGGCAGCAAGAA
>DVJW01000020.1 GCA_018716505.1 Candidatus Faecaligallichristensenella faecipullorum
TCTTCGATTTTGCCGTCCGCGGTCGCCTTTGGCGACTTGGAAGCCCAAAGGGCTTCCAACCTTGCTGCGTACATGCCGCCGCTGCGGATTGAATATGAAGGGGCTGCGGCCCCTTCATGCATCCCCAAACGAAAAAAAATAGGTTTGTCAATGGTCTAGAATTTCCGGAATAGGCCGGAAACCGCCCCCATTGTCCTTATTCCCTGGAACAGGCGTTTTGCCGTCAAATTGCCAAGGAGGGGCCGTCTCGTGAACAGAGACGGCCCCCCATTTATTTTCTCCTGTTTACTGCTTCTCCATGGCCGCCTTATCCTTTTCGCGCAGTTCCACCCGGCGGATCTTGCCCGAAATGGTCTTGGGCAGCTCATCCACAAATTCCACGATACGCGGATATTTGTAGGGCGCCGTGGTCTTTTTCACATGGTTTTGAAGTTCCTTTTTCAGCTCTTCGCTGGGCTCATAACCCTTGGCCAGCACGATGGTGGCCTTGACCACCTGGCCGCGCACCGGATCCGGCACCGCGGTGATGGCGGTTTCCACCACGGCCGGATGCTCCATGAGCGCGGATTCCACCTCAAAGGGCCCAATGCGGTAACCCGAGGATTTGATCACGTCGTCCGCCCGGCCCACATACCAGTAATAGCCCCATTCGTCGCGCCAGGCCACGTCCAGGGTGTGATACACCCCATCCTTCCATACCGAGCTGGTACGGCCCTCATCCTTGTAATAGCCGCTGAACATGCCCACCGGCGTTCCCCGATGGGTGCGCACCACGATCTCGCCCGAAACGCCGGGCGGGCAGGAATTCCCGTTTTCATCCACCACGTCCACGTCAAACTGGGGCGAGGGCTTGCCCATGGAGCCCGGGCAGACCTTCATCCAAGGGAAGGTGGCCAAGGTCACGCACAGCTCGGTCTGACCAAAGGCCTCCTTGAGCTGAAGCCCGGTGAGTTCCAGCCACTTGTTGTACACCTCGGGGTTGAGGGGTTCGCCCGCAATGCAGCAGTATTTGAGCGAGGACAGATCGTACTTCTTCACATCCTCCTGGATAAAGAAGCGATAGATGGTGGGCGGGGCGCAGAAGGTGGTGATCCGGTATTTCTGGATCATGTTCAGCAGCTCGGCGGGCACGAATTTATCGAAATCATAGGCGAACACCGCGCTGCCGGCCAACCATTGGCCATACAGCTTGCCCCAGACCGACTTGGCCCAACCGGTCTCGGATACCGTCAGATGCAAGCCGCCGTCCTGGCAGTTGAGCCAGTAGACCGCGGTTTGGATATGCCCCAGGGGGTAGACGTAATTATGCGTCACCATCTTGGGCATGCCGGTGGTGCCCGAGGTGAAATAGAGCAACATCACATCGTCGTTCCGTGCGTCCTGATCGCCTTGGGGCCGGGTAAAGCAGGCCTCGGTCCTGTCCATCTCGGCCTGAAAATCCAGCCAGCCTTCCCGGGGACCCCCCTGAACCAAAAGGCGGTTTTTCACGGTGGGACATTCGGCCATGGCCGCGTCGCAGTTTTTCGCAAAGTCGCCGTGGGCGCTGGCGATAATCATCTTGACCCCCGCAGCCTGACAGCGGTAGACGATATCCTTTTTGGTGAGCTGGTTGGTGGCCGGAACCGTCACCGCACCCAGCTTGTGCAGCGCCATGATGGTGTACCAGAATTCATAATGCCGCTTGAGCACCAGCATCACCACATCGCCCCGGCCGATGCCCAATTTGCTCAGCATATTGGCGCAGCGGTCGGATTCGCGCTTGATATCCGCAAAGGTAAAGCGCCTTTCGCGTCCGTCCGGATGCACCCATAAGAGCGCCAGCCTTTCGGGTTCCTCCTCTGCGATGCGGTCGCACACATCATAGGCAAAGTTAAACCGCTCGGGCACCTTGATTTTAAAGTTCTTCAAAAAATCCTCATAGGAGCCAAAATCGCTCTGTTCCAGATATTCCCTGTACAGCGCCATGCGCCTCTCCCCCTCTTTCCTTATTTGATCACCACTGCGATAAAATGGGCGTCCTTTTCCAGCGCGTACATGGCGTGGGGAATGGACGAATCGTAATACAGCGAATCCCCGGGGCCCAAAAAGACCTCGTTTCCATCCAGCACGATCTTCATATGCCCATCCAGCACATAGTCAAATTCCTGACCCTCATGGCTGTGGGCCACCCGGGTTTCATCGGGCGCATAGTCCACGGTTACGATAAAGGGCTCGGCCTTTTTGTTCCGGAAGTTGTAGGCCAGATGCTGATACTGATAGGCCTTTCGGCGCTCAAAGGCCAGACCTTTGCCCGCCCGGGTTAAAATATAGCCCTTCAGCTTGGGGCTTTCCCCGGTGAGCAGGTCGGATATATCCACCCCCAGAGTGGTGGCGATATTGAACAAATGGCTGAAGGAAAAATCCTTGGCGCCCTCTTCGTAGGCCTGATATTCCTCCAGCGGAACCCCGGATTTCTCCGCAACCTCCTGCTGGGACATGCCGCTGATCTCCCGCAAATCGCAAATTCGAATCGCCACGGCTTTAATCTGATCGGACATAAACCTTTCCTCCCTTTCTTCTCGCGCATAAAAATCGCCTCAACCCTTTCGGATTGAGGCGATTGTAACTTCGCGGTACCACTCAACTTCAGTCTTTTTGTAAAAAGACCCTCAACAGGCTCCAACAAGCCCTGCGCAGATAACGGTGCGTACCGGACGCGCTTACTGAAATTCAGCCGTCTGCTCAGGAGGGATACGCTTTTCGCTCCTTCCCACCGGTTTACACCAACCACCGGCTCTCTGCGCGGACCTTGCGAGGCGCTTTTCTCCGTCAAAGCAAATCTGAAATTAGTGTTATCATATCACGCTCCCCTGAACTTGTCAACGCTTTTCTGTGCAACTTTCCGCATTTTACCCGGCCGAAACCTTTTTTTTGCAATTTCTGCCCTTTTCCCGCCTCCAATGGCCGGCCCAATGCATCCGGCATAATTGACTGTGCGGCCGGCTTATTTTGCGAAATCCGCGCAAACGTTAAGATTTGTCTGTGCGAAACCCACGGTTTGTTGTATAATATTGGAGGAAACAAGCTTTCCAACGCCTTATGGCAAAACAAACGGGGAGGTGGATGGAATGGATTTTGAACAGGTGGTGCGCGAACGCCGCAGCATACGCAAATTTCTGGATAAGCCGGTGGAAGCGTCGGCGCTCAATGCGGTGTTGGAAGACGCGCGCCTGGCCCCCAGCTGGAAAAACGGGCAGGGTTGGCGCCTGTTGGTGCTGACCGACCGGGAAAAAATCCTGCGCGCCGGAGCCATCCTGGGCCGCAATCCGGGCTGTGACTATGCCACCTTGCCGGTGCTGATGTTTCTTTTAATGGATCCGCGCTGTTCCGGCCAAATGGACGGCAAGGATTACGCCCTGGTGGATGCGGGTATCTTCATCGATCATTTGACGTTGTCCGCCGCGGCCCACGGACTGGGCAGCTGCGTGCTGGGTTGGCTGAAACATGAGGAGCTGAAAAAGGCCTTGGGCCTTCCCGAAGCCCTCAATTTGGTGGCCGTGTTGCCCATGGGGTATCCGGCCGAGTCCCCGGAGCCCCGCGCACGCAAACCGCTGTCCGAAACCGTGTGTTTTAACGAATGGAGCCTGTAGTGGACAAGGCCGAATTGTTGCTTCAGGCCCAGATGCTGGGCTTTGAAAGGGTGCGGATCATCCCGCCTTTGCCCTTTCGCCACTGGCGGGAACAGGTCGCGGGGGTGAGCGATGGGCGCGTGCAAGGCCTCGAATGGGATCCCTTGAGCTTGCTGCCCGGGGCAAAAAGCCTGATTATTCTGGCTATGCCCTACACCCCTTATGCCGGCCGGCCGGACGAGGTATATCTGCACCCCTATTACCCGGCCTCCAACGCCGCCCACGCCGGATGCCTTCAGCTGGGCCAATGGCTGAACGGCCAGGGTTTCAAGACGTTGGCCGCTCCGCCGCTGCCCCATAAAAGCAGCGCCGCTCGGGCAAAGTTGGGCCGCTATGGCCGCAATGGGCTGATTTCCATCCCGCCTTTTGGCACCCGGGTGTGCCTCCAGCTCCTGCTGAGCGAGGCCCCGCTGGCCTTTGACGCCTTTGATGAAGGCGAAGAAATGCCGCTGGATACTGCCTGCGAAGGGTGCGGCCTGTGCAAAACCCTGTGCCCCACCGGGGCGCTGGATGGAAGCGGGCGGCTGGAAATCGGGCGGTGCCTGCGCGGCGTTTTGACCGCCCAACCTGTGCCAGAAGTCTATCGAGCGCTGATGGGCAATTCACTGATGGGTTGCGATCTCTGTCAGGCGCGCTGTCCCCGAAATCCTTCGATGGACGAGCGGGAAATGCCCCAGGATTTGCGCCAGGCGCTGGATTTAAGGGCCCTGCTCACGGGCCAGGTCAAGCCGCTTTGGCCCTTCCTGGGCAAAAACAACGCCCGCCCTGCCCGCACTCAGGCTCAGGCCGCCCTGATCGCGGCCAACCTGAACCGGCGGGATCTGATTCCGCTGATTGAGCCCTTGACCGGCCATTTTATGCCTCTGGTCAAGGAGCACGCGCTTTGGGCGCTGAACCGGCTCACAGAGCGGGCGAATCGAAATTGAAAATCCCTGCGGCCCGGCTGAAACAAGCCGCGGTCCAGGATTTTATACATGATCTGAAACGATCTCAACTGTTGTTCCGCAAAGGAGGAAGAACCATGTTGTACCCCCATCATCAGGACAAGGAGCTCACCCGCGAACTCTTTGCCAATCCCTCCAGCGAGTACCGCGGCGCGCCCTTCTGGGCGTGGAACGGCACTTTGGACAAGGATGAACTGCTCCGCCAAATCGAGGTCTTTAAAGAAATGGGCCTGGGCGGCTTCCACATGCACGTTCGCAGTGGCATGGCCACCAAATACCTGTCCGATGAATTCATGGACCTGGTGGCGGCCTGCCGTGACAAGGCTGAAGCCGAAAAGATGCTGTGCTGGCTGTACGACGAGGACCGCTGGCCCTCGGGCGCTGCGGGCGGCTATGTGACCAAAGACGTGCGCTATCGTTCGCGCCACCTGCTGTTTACCCCTGTCCCCTATGGCAGCGGCGAAATTGACGGCTACACCAACAGCTGTGCCTATGGCACCCGCCAGGAAAACGGCAAGCTGCTGGCCGTGTATGATGTCACCCTGGATGCCGAAGGCTTCCTGGCCGATTATAAACAGGTGGACAGCGAAAACCCCAAGGGCGACAATCTGTGGTATGCCTATCTGGAGATCAGCGGCGAATCGCCCTGGTACAACAACCAGACCTATCTGAACACCTTGGATCCCAAGGCGGTTCAGCGCTTTGTGGAAGTCACCCACGAGCGCTATAAGGAGCGCATCGGCGAGAGCTTTGGCGGAGTGGTTCCGGCCATCTTCACCGACGAGCCCCAATTCTCCCATAAGAAAACCCTGGGCTTTGCCCATGCCAAAGAGGACGTAACCTTGCCCTTCACCGACGATCTGTGCGACACCTTCCGGGCCGCCTATGGCGAGGATCTGCTGGCGCATCTGCCCGAGCTGTTCTGGGATCTGCCCGACGGCAAGGTATCCTTGATCCGCTATCACTACCACGATCATATTGCCGAGCGCTTTGCCCAGGCCTTTGCGGATACCATCGGCACCTGGTGCAAGAAAAACAACATCATGCTCACCGGACACATGATGGAAGAGCCCACTTTGCAGTCCCAGACCGCGGCGCTGGGCGAGGCCATGCGCTCCTACCGCAGCTTCCAGCTGCCCGGCATTGACATGCTGTGCGACCATCGCGAGTTCACCACCGCCAAGCAGGCCCAGTCCGCCGCCCATCAGTTCGGCTATCCGGGCGTGCTGAGCGAGCTGTACGGCGTGACCAACTGGGACTTCGACTTCCGGGGCCACAAGATGCAGGGCGACTGGCAGGCCGCGCTGGGCGTGAGCGTCCGGGTGCAGCATCTGTCCTGGTACGCCATGGGCGGCGAGGCCAAGCGCGACTATCCGGCCTCCATCAGCTATCAGTCCCCCTGGTACAAGGAATACGGCTATGTGGAGAACTACTTTGGCCGGGTAAACGCTGCGCTGACCCGCGGCAAGCCCGACATCAAGGTGGGCGTGATCCATCCGGTGGAGAGCTACTGGCTGCACTGGGGCCCCAGGGAGCAGACCGCCGCAGTGCGCGAGGCCATGGACGACGCCTTCAAGAATCTGGCCGAATGGCTGTTGTTCGGCCTGATTGACTACAACTACATCTCCGAGTCCCTGCTGCCCATCCAGTGCGAAAAGGCCACCGCGCCCTTTAACGTGGGCCAGATGCGCTATGACGCGGTGATCGTGCCCGGCTGCGAAACCCTGCGCTCCACCACTGTGGAACGTCTGGAGGCCTTCCAGGCCGCGGGCGGCAAACTGATCTTCGCGGGAGACATTCCCACTTTGGTGGACGCCATCCCCTCAGACCGGGTGAAGAAGCTGGCCGAAAAGTCGATGTGCGTGCCCATGACCAAGATCGACATTTTAAACGCGCTGGAAACTGAGCGCGAGTTGGATATCCGCGACGCCAGCGGAGCCCGCGCCAAGCAGCTGCTCCATCAGTTCCGCAACGATGGCGAAAATAAGTGGCTGTTTGTCTGCCATGCCTACGGCCCGGAGAATCCAGATGTAACTCAGCCGGTGAAGGGCGAGTTGCGCATCAAGGGCGAATGGAAGGTCGAGAAGTGGGACGCCATGACCGGCGAGGTGAGCGCGTTGAAGGCCGAGTTCAAAAACGGCACGACCTACATCGAATACACCATGGATGCCCACGACAGCCTGCTCCTCAAGCTCATGCCCGGCGCTGCCGAAAAGGGCTGCTGCTGCGGATGCAACAAGGCCGAAATGCAGGAAGTGCGCGCCCAGCGGCCGGTGAAGATTACCCTGAGCGAGGACAACTGCCTGTTGCTGGACCAGGCCGAATACGCCCTGGACGACGGCGAATGGCAGGCTTCGGACGAGCTGTTGCGCGCCGACAACTGGGCCCGCGGCATCTTGGGCTGGCCCATGCGTGAGGATCAGTTCGCTCAGCCCTGGGTCACCGCCGGCATTGACTACGGCGACGGCAAGCACACCTTCAGGATTCGCTTCACCATCGACAGCCGGGTGGCCGTGAAAGGCGCCAAGCTGGCCCTGGAGGATGCGGAGTACGCCACCATCGCCTTCGACGGCAAGCCGGTGGATGCCACCATCACCGGATGGTATGTGGATAAGGCCATTGACACGGTCAACCTGCCCGATTTCGAGGCCGGCCTGCACACCCTGGAGGTGGATTACGACTACAAGCGTCAGGTCAACATCGAATGGTGCTACCTGCTGGGCGACTTCGGCGTGGTGGTGACCGGCGACCGGGCCTACATCACCGAGCCGGTGCGCGAGCTGTACTATGGCGATTGGACCCGTCAGGGATTGCCCTTCTACGGCGGAAACGTGACCTATCACATCCCGGTGGAAGCCGGCGAGAACGGTTTGGATGTGGAGGCGCCCCAGTATCGCGGCGCGCTGATCAAGGCCGGGCTGGACGGCAAGCCGGCCGGCGCCATCATCTACGCCCCCTATCGCCTGCATATTGAGGCCGCGCCCGGCGCCCATGAGTTGAGCCTCACGGTGTTTGGCAACCGCGCCAACAGCTTCACCGCGCTGCACAACTGCGACGACAAGTGCAGCTGGTTCGGCCCCAATGCCTGGCGTACCACGGGCAAGCGTTGGAGCTATGAGTATCGCCTGCGGCCCACGGGTCTGCTGGTGGCTCCCCGCCTGTTCAAGTAAACAATAATTTAGGTCCGCTTCCCTTAGGGGGGCGGACCTCTCAGCGTGTCGAACAAGCCGACACGCTGTCAGGAAAATGAATTTTTCATTTTCCTGAGTTGCATCATTTTCCTTTGTCGCCCGTCAAAGGGCCTTGCCCTTCGCCGGGTACGCTCGGCGAATTTTCAATTCGCCGTCGCTAGTCGGGCTGACGCCCTCCCTCCTTTTGTCACCTTCGGTGACGGCCGGTCGGAGGCCGCGTTTACGCGGCTGGAGGTCCGAGGACAGCGCCTTAGCACTCCGCAGGACCGAAACCCCGGGCAAGTGAAACGCGGCCCGGGGCGAGAAGTCGAAGGCCGCGCTTTGCGCGGCTGGAGGTTCGAGGACGGCCCAAAGGGCCCCGCAGAACCGGAACCCCAGCCCGGCGAAGCCGAGGTTGGGGCGAGAAAGAAAATGATAAAGGAAGCGGCCACTTGGGCCGCTCCAGCGGCGCGGCGTCAAAATCTCTGATTTTGCCGTCGCGGTCGGCGAAGCC
>DVJW01000211.1 GCA_018716505.1 Candidatus Faecaligallichristensenella faecipullorum
GATTGTGAATGTGCTGGCTGGCCGCGCCGGTGGAAGTATCCCGCTGAAGCCTGTCCACCTTCTGCTCCAATCCCCATCCGGTGTTGATGATGGGCCGCGGCAGGCTGATATAGGGGTTGACCACCATATCCACCCGCATATGCCGCCATTTGTAAAGGGTTTGCCTCAGCTCGTTTTCCACCCCGTTCCAATAGGGATCCTGAACCTGGGTTTTTAGCGAACCGTCCACATCCATCTCACCCCACGGGATCTGATCGATGAGCACCATGGGCCGCTCCATGTGAAGGCTGTTGAGCTTCAACCACATTTCCCTGCGCACGTTCTGCTCGGGCAAGGCGGCAATTTCCGCATATTCCTGCGCCAATTGGCGCAAAACCTCTATTTCCTGTTTATTCAACACCATATCGCAAAGCCTCCGCTTCGTTTTTTCCAGTATATACCGAAAAAACGCCCCTTTCCACCGGTTTTCTTGACCATTATTCCATGAAAATTGACATTCCCCTTTCATGGGCTTATACTGTTTGGGAAAGAAGGCGATGAATGATGATGCTCATGGGATATGGATGCGGGGTTCAAAATTCCGATTGGCAGGTCAAGGATCACACCCCGCCCAGCTTTTCCCGGGTCTATTTCATAGATTCGGGCCGGGTGCGCTATGAAAGCGGGGGAACCACCCGCCCGCTTCATCCCAGCCGGTTGTATATCTTTCCCTCTTTTGCGCCCTACACCATCGAACATGACCCGGATGCTCCCATCAGCTGTCTTTGGTTTCATCTGGATCTCTTCCCCACGTTGGTGCCCAAACTGGTGGAAATCGCGCCGGACGAGGCGCTTCAATGCCTGCTGCGCGCCGCCCGGCTGGAGGTCAACAGCCCCGCGCCCGACGCCGCCTATCTGACCTGCCTGGCCGAGGCATTGTCCAGGCAATGGGAAAAGCAGGGCTTCCTGAGTCCCCCGGATCCGGCCTTGGCCCCGGTGTTGCGCTACATGGCCGAGAATTATCCCCTGGCCCTGAACATCCGCGAAATCAGCCTGCATTTCGGCTATGCCCCGGAATATTTTATCCGCAGCTTCAAGCGCCGCATGGGCATAACGCCCCATCAGTATCTGATCGGATGCCGCATGAACCAGGCACTGCTGTTGCTGCGCGGTCAAACGCCCATCGGGGACATCGCCCAAAAAGTGGGCTATACCGATGGAAAGAGCTTCTCCAACGCCTTTCAAAACCGCTATGGCCTCTCGCCCAGCCTGTACCGGCGCCATTTCGCGCCCCGTGCCTGAACAAAACGGGAATGGCCCATCCTGGCCAATCCCGCCGCTTTATCCTATATTTTGCCCGCGGTGAGCCATCCCATGCTGCTCACCCGATCCTGCGCTTCGTCCCGTATGCGCTTGGGCTGCGTTTCAAAAAATTCCAAAACCGGCTCGCCCTTTTTGAGATTCCAGAGCCCGGCCACCCGGCCGTTTACCGCAATGGTGGGCAGACATATGCCCGATTTCATGATGACCGCGCTTTTGTATTCCGCCGGAAGAATGATGCCCCGCTCCACATAGGATACGATAATCGGGTCAAAACCAGACAACAAAGTCAGCTCGGGAATATCGCCCATATCCGCGCTTTCCGGCACCGAATAATAGATATCGCCCTGATATTCCATCCGCTCATATTCGTCCACATTCAGCGCCGACAGCTTGTGCTTGTCTGCCTTCCAAAGGCCGAAGAACCAGGCCGCGTCCTCCAGCGTGGCCGGGCCATAGGCGGTGAGAAACCTGCGAAACAGTTCCGGCAAAACTTCCTCCTGGGTCTGGGTGGGCTCGGCGTCGATGAGGTCAAAATCGCGGCTGGTCATATCGCGGAAGGCCACCCGGCCCATCCGGGCCAGCTCACAAAACACGCCGCCCCATGGGGACAACGCCCTGTCGATAATCTGCCTGTCATAGTCATAGGCAAAGATGCGGCGCATCTCGGCCCGGGAATATACCCCATCCTCCATCAGCCGAACCGCCCGCTCGGCGATCTCCCTGTAGGGCTCGCCCCAGCGCCATTCGCCCGGGTGCAGGGCAAGCAAGGTGGGCAGATCCTCCATGGGCACACCGTGCAGCGTGCCCCGATACAGCCAGGTCTTGGTGAGCGCAGTCTTCCACCCCGCCAGGCCGGCGCCGCGAATGACGGCGGAAAAGGCGACATTCCGATGAAACCAGCAGTGCATGCCCATGAGTTCATGGGAAAGCCGGACAAGATCCTCGCATTTGCGCGATAAATACAGCCCGTGCATGCGCCTTCTCAGGATTTGCTCCGCTATTTTATCCATTGCCGCCCCTCCTCTTTTTATCGTTTTTCCTCAAGCTCTGCGCGAATGGCCGCTTCATGGCGTTTTACCCATGCCACGCCCTCGCCGACCCACTGGCGCACCCCTTGAACATCCCCGGTGCCCCGCGCCTCAAAGCTGTGCTGCACCCGCATCATGCGGGCAATCATTTTTCCCGGGAAATCCTCCCGAAACCCTTCGTTCGCCCCGTACCGGTCCAGCGCCCGCCCCATGGCCTGAATCTGAAGCCCGGCATCCATCTCTTCATTGCCCAGATCCAGCCACAGCCAGCACATATAGCTGATCTCCTCCCAGGCCGGAAGATAAGCGCAGGCATCCCAATCGATGATGCCCACCGGATGGCTGTCCCATTGCCGGCAGGGAGCGGAAAACACGGTGTTGCAGGGGGAAAGGTCGTCATGGCAAAGCACCAGTCCCTCCGGGGCAAACGCCCTGGAGGCCTGGTGCAAATCCCGGGCCATATCAATGGCCATATAAAACTGTTCCACGCTGTTCTCGCCCAAATCCCCGGGCACATAGCCTTCAATGAAGCTCAAAATCTCCCGATTCTTTTCGTCAAACCCCAAAAACTCAGGGGCGCGGTAAAATCCGGCCAGCCGGAGGGCGTGCAGCGCGCTTTGAACGCGCCGGCTGCTCTCCTTGGCCGGCCGCCGCACCGTATCCGCCAGGCGCACCACGCCATCCGTGATCCTTCCTCCGGCGAGCGGTATCTCCATTTCCATCCGTATCTTCCTCCGCCTTGGTAATTTCTCATGTTACGCCCTGCTGTGACGCCAAATCATGCCCACAATCCACAGCAGCAGGCAGGCGCCGCCCACGGCGATCAGCAGGCTGTACAAATTAAATCCGTCCACTCCGCCCAAGCCAAACAGGCTGGCGATCCATCCGCCCAAACCGGCGCCCACCACGCCCACCACAATGTTGGCCAGTGCGCCCATGCCGGAATCCTTGGACATAATCATACTGGCAATCCATCCGGCCAGCGCGCCAAAGACAAGCCATAGAATGATGTTCATACGCATACTCCTTTCGCGAGTTTACCCTCAGGGTATCTCTATCCTGTCCATCCCGAGAAAGGAATATGTGCCCTCGCTTTCTTCAGCGCAAAATCAATCCTGCTCCACCCAAAGCGGACCGCCGGGCAACGGACAGCGCATCCGGCGCTTGGCCGCCCGGGCCTGGATATAGCATCCGCACCTGCGGCAGGTAAACTCAAACCGTTCCGGGCATTGGGCGCAGAGGGCAATTCGCCTTTGATATACCGCTTCGTCCGCGCGAATCTCCTCGGGCAGGCTGGCGGCATATTGATCCAGATACTCGGCCAATTTCGCCTGGTCAATGGCCTCCTCCATCAGGCACCGGCGGCAGAGCGCCCGCCGGCTGTCGTAACCGCGGCTCACTTTGAAAAGCTCAGACGAACCGCCGAACAGGGCGGAAGCACAAATTCCGCCCGGGTTTCATCCGCCTGCCGGCTGCATTTTACCGCCTCAAAGGGCCGGTTTTTTATGTTGTCCGGCGCCTCAAAGGTGTTATGCGCCTGCGCTTGACCTGTCAAAATTTCCCCATTTTCAAACTTCATGGCCGCCTGGTCGATGAGCAGCTCAATGGGCGCGCCTTGATCCAGGGAAAGGTTGGCCATGGTCAGGATCAGCCGTCCGTCTTTGTCCACCGAGGCCGATTCGCTGACCTGGGGAACGCCCTGAGCCGCGCGGCCGGTATGAATGGTGCTTTCCACCAGCGTGGCGCCCTGATGCTCCTTGAACAGGTCAAAAATATAATAGGTAGGGGTGAGCAGCATTTTTTCACCATCCGTGAGCACCAGCGCCTGCAGCACATTGACGAGCTGGGCAATATTGGCCATTCTGACCCGATCCGAATGGTGGTTGAAGATGTTTAAGGTGGCCGCCGCCACCATGGCGTCGCGCATGGTGTTTTGCTGATACAGGAAATGCGGGTTGGTACCCTCCTCCACGTCGTACCAGGTGCCCCATTCGTCCACCACAAGCCCAATGCGCTTATCCGGATCATACCGGTCCATGATGGCCCCGTGGCCGCGTATCAGCGTTTCCATAAACAGCGCATGGCGAAGGGTATCGTAATATTCCGATGCGCCAAAGGCGGTGGCGCTGCCCTTCCTGTTCCAATTTTCGGTGGGCAAGGTATAGTAATGCAGCGACATGCCGTCCATCATGCCCGCGGCCTGCTTCATCATGACCTCGGTCCATTCATAGTTGGGCGCATCCTCGCTGGTGCCCGGTCCGCAGCATATTTTATAAATTCTGTTCTGGCCATAGTTGCGCACAAAGGTCTGATAGCGCCGGTATTGATCGGCATAAAACTCCGGCCGCATGTTGCCGCCGCAGCCCCAGTTTTCATTGCCCACCCCAAAGTATTTCAAGCTCCAGGGCCGCGCCCGGCCATTTTGCGCCCTTAGATTCGCCATGGGCGACTCGTCTGGACAGGTGATGTACTCCACCCATTGCTGCATTTCCTGAACCGTACCGCTGCCCAGATTGCCGTTGACATAGGGCTGGCATCCAATCTGCCCGCAAAGCTCCATGAACTCATGGGTGCCGAAGCGGTTGTCCTCCACCACCCCGCCCCAATTGCTGTTGACGATGCGCTTGCGCCGCTCCCTGGGGCCGATGCCGTCCATCCAGTGATATTCGTCCGCAAAGCATCCGCCCGGCCATCTCAAAACCGGAAGCCGAATCGCCTTCAGGGCCTCCACGATATCCGTGCGCATGCCCTTGCGGTTGGGAATCGGGGAATCTTCGCCCACATAGACGCCGTCATAAATGCACCGGCCCAAATGCTCGGCAAAATTGCCGTAGATTTCCCGGCTTATGATGGATTTCCGAAATTCCGGCTGAACCAAATAGCGCATAATCCGCCCCCCTGCCTTTCACGATTCCAGGATTACAGGAACAAAAACGCCAAAAGCATCACCAAATTAAACGCGGTAAACCACCCCAAATAGCGCAGCGGCCTGGCTCCCGGGGATTTGATATAAAATTTAAAGGAAATCAAGCTGGCCAACGAAGCGATCAACGTCCCGCAGCCGCCCGCGTTGACCCCCTTGAGCAGCTGAATGCCTTCCTCTGTAAATTCGCTCAGCAGCACGGCAGCGGGCACGTTGCTGATGACCTGGCTGGTCAAGGCACCCACCAGCTTCTCCTGCCCCGCAATGTTCTGGGCAATAAATTCGGAAACAGCGGGTATGCGCCCCAGATTGCCCACGAACACAAAGAAACATCCAAAGGTCGCGAGCAGGGCGTAATCCACCCGCTTCAGGGTGGGCCTGTCCGCGATCAACAGAGCCGCCAGCACCACCGCAAAGCTGATTCGATAATCCAACACCCGAAAGACCGACAGCAACGCCACCACAAACAGCACGCCGTACAGGGCCATTCGTCCAGGCCTGGGTTTTTCCACCTCCCACTCCGAGGCGCTCAGCGGAAGGGGCGGAAGCTTCATCATAAACAGCATCAGCAACACGCCACCCACCAGCACCATGGGCAAAACGGCCGCGAAAAAATCCCCGCTATCCATGGCATACCGGGCGTACAGGAATAAGTTTTGCGGATTGCCCACCGGGGTGAGGGCGCTTCCGATATTGGCCGCCAAGGTGAGCATGACCACCAGAAAGATGGAAAAATGATTCATGCCCAACATGTACAAAAGTTCCAGCGTAAAGGGAACCAACGTCAACAGCGCCACATCATTGGTCACCAACATGGAACCGAAAAAGCAAAGCCCCACCAGCGCGAACCCCACCGTGCGCAGGCTGTGCATCCGTCCCAGCAGCTTTTGAGCCGACCATTCGAAAAAGTGCTGGCCCGAGGCGGCCTGCACCACGGCCATGAGCGAAAAAAGCTGCAAGATGACCTTCCAATCAATATATCCCCCATATTCGCCATCCGGCGGAACAAAAAAGCAGGAGATAAGCGCCGCCGCCAGGGCAATGAGCAGCACGACTTCGCCCTTGGCCCATCCAAGAATTCTTTTCATTTTTCCCACCAAGTTTCATTTTGTATGGGGTAAAACCCAATGCCGTAATAAAACGGCTGATCCGAAACCACCAGCGCGTACTTCGCGCCCCGCCCGCCGCATCGCCTCGCCGCTTCCCAAACCGCCGCCCTTCCCAGCCCTTTGCGGCGATATTCCGGCAAGGTAAACACGGGTTCAATATAGGCGTATTCGCTGCCCGGCAGATGCCATATGCCGCAATGCGCGGCATAATCTCCACTGGGCGAGACCACCAACACCTTTAAGGAATTTTCAAAGCCCGGCGCGTCAAACCCTTCCCGCGCCTCCATGCTCTGTCTTTCCCGCTCGTTGCGCGCCCTCCGATTGTCAAACCCTTTCCATATGGCGTCATAATACCGGTCCGCGTCGAAGTCCGGATCAGCAAAGTCCATGATCCGATACCCTGGAGGCAGACGGTAATCCAGCTCTCCGATATCCAGCCGGGCCACCGAGGATTTTTCCCCGGTGGCGTGCAGGCCCCATGAAACCGCGGCCTGCTGAAGCTTTAGCGCACCGTCCGGCAGGGAAATCCGAATCCGCCCATCTTTCCTTAAATGCTCCAGCGCATAGCCCACGGCCCGAAAAGCCAAATCCGGAACGCCTTCGTCCAGACAAAGATAGGCCTCCCCCAGATCGTTTTCGTATGTGGCCAGGCCCACCATCCCGCCGTTCTCCTCGAAAATCCCAATCCGCGCAAGGTGCTCCATATTCATATACGGACCAAACTGCCAGACCCAGCGGGCCCACAGGTAATGGGGCGTTATCACCGTGGAGCGGTTCAGCCTTGCCAGGAAATCATACACCCGCATAAAATCGGCGGAATACCCGGGCTCGTTGTGGTAACCCCTCACCGAAACGGCCATTTCCGTCCCTCCTCGGCTCCAAGCCCAGATTACAGCGTCTTATAATACCCCTTGTACCAGCGCGCGAATTGCCCCAGCCCTTCCTCAATGCTGGTGGAGGGCTTAAATCCGAAATCCTCTGTCAGCTCGCTGACGTCCGCATAGGTCTGATACACATCGCCCGGCTGCATGGGCAAAAATTCCTTTTTTGCCTCCCGGCCCAGGGCGCGTTCCAGGGTGGAAATAAAATCCATCAGCTTTACCGGGCTGTTGTTTCCGATATTATATACCTTATGCCTGTCGCCGTTGGCATCGGGCTTGGGCGGATGGCAAAGCATATTCTCAATGCCGGTCACAATATCGTCCACATAGGTGAAATCCCGATACATGTCCCCGTTGTTGTAAATCTGAATGGCCTGGCCCCGGGCAATCCGGTCCGCAAACTTGAAGTAGGCCATATCTGGCCGTCCGTAGGGCCCGTACACCGTAAAGAAGCGCAGCCCCGTGGCCGGAACGCCGTACAGATGAGCATAGGTAAAGGCCATGAGCTCGTTGCTCTTTTTGGTGGCCGCGTACAGGCTGATGGGATGATCCACATTGTCGTCGGTGGAAAACGGGGTCTTTTGCTGATTCCCGTACACTGAGGAACTGGAGGCATAGAGCAGATGGAGCACCGGATGATGGCGGCATGCTTCCAATATATTGAAGAATCCAATGATATTCGAATCAATATACGCCCTGGGGTTGTCGATGCTGTATCTCACCCCGGCCTGTGCCGCCAAATTGATGACGATCTCGGGCCTGTATTCCTCAAAGACCGAGTTGACCTGTTCCTCCTTGGCCAAATCGCCCTTTATAAACCGGTATTCCGGATAACCCTTTAAAATTTCCAACCGGCTTTGTTTCAGGGAAACATCATAATAATCGTTCAAATTGTCAAAGCCAACGACCTTCATGCCCCTTTCCAGCAGCCGCCTGGACAGGTGAAACCCGATAAAGCCCGCGCCGCCGGTGACCAGCACCGTACCCCGGGGCTCCACAATGCCTGTGTACTCGCGCTGAACCTGCTCATAGCTTTGAAGATCCCCTATGTCATACCGCTTGCCGGGCATCTCCATGGCGCAGACCTTGCTCTTTTCCGCCAAATAGACCACCAGGCTGCCCGGCGCGTCGGTGGGACATCCGCTTTGAATGGCCTCGGCTACCCGCTTTACGTCCGCGCGGGTGTAGAGATAGAAGGGCGGCACGCACCAATGGCTCTTGGGCAAGGCGGGCTTTTCCTCCATGCTCAGGATGCGCTCGCCCGCGTCCAGCTCCACCACCCCGCACTTTTTGAGCCGCCCGGCATCCGGCTCATGATAGCGCATCACGCAGCTGCACTTTTTCCGGTCAAAGTACTCCATAAAGCGCGTGAGCGAAAAATCCAGCACATTGTCCCCGGCGATCACCATCAAATCGTCATCCAATCCCAGCTTTTCAATGGCGAACTGAATATCCCTAACCGCCCCCAGCCGGCGCTCGTTGCTCTCGGTGCCGTCGTCCAGCACTGTTATGGGCGCGCTCAACCGCTTTTCCCGGGCCCAGGCGTTAAAATGTTCCACATAGCGGTGGTTCGAGACCACCACATAGCCGTCCACCCGACCCGCCCCGTCGATATCCTCTATCAGCCAATCCAGAATCGTCTTGCCCCCCACCTGTAAAAGGGGCTTGGGAAAGTTTTGCGTCAAGGGATACAGTCGGGTGGCGTATCCGGCGGCCAGAATCAGACATTTCATGATCCGTCAATCTCCTTCTCTTCAATCCTAAATCCGGCATCCGTCTGCGCTTTGACAAAAATGCACCGAAAATTTCCCGGCCAGCTCGGGGAACTGCTCCAGATAAAGCCGGGTTACCTTTTCCGCAATTTCTTCCTCATAGGCCGGATCGATGATCGCCATGCAGCATCCCTTAAATCCCGCGCCGCTGAAGCGCCCCCCATAAATGCCGTCGGTTTTTAACATGATGTCATACAGGGCCTTGAGCTCCCTGGAACCGGTCTCATAGTTGTAAATGCTGCTGTAGCCGCTCTCAAAGACGCATTTGCCGAAGGTATCCAAATCGCCTTCCCGCCATGCCCGCGCCCCCCGGTGCACCCGTTCAAACTCGGTATAAAAATGTTCAGCCCGCCGGCGCCAGTTCTCGGGCAGCTTGTCTTTGTACCGCTCATAGACTTCCCTGGGCACATCCCGAAGCCGGCTGTCCGCAAATTTTCCGTATTCCATGCCCGCGAACCCCTTCAGCGCATAGGAAGCGGCCTTGAGCTCATCCACCCGCATGTTAAAGGCCGAACCCACCAGCGTGCGCTCCACCCCGCTGAAAAACACTGCGAACTCATAGGGCTTCATGGCCGGGCTCTGGGGAATCAGCTCATAGCTGTCGTCCCGGGTATCCAGGTACAGCAGATGATCCTTTTTGCTGTACACCTCGCAAGACTGATCCAACTTGCCCACATTGACCCCCACATATTGATTCTCAGCCCAAAGGGCGGTGTCAATGATCTCCTGTTTCTTGAGCCTGATCTCATTGGCCCGGCATATGGCCGCCAAAAATGCGATGATGACCGCGGCCGACGAGGACAGCCCACCGATGGGCAAGCTGCCCTCGATGAGGGCGTATACCCCGCACTTGAGCTCATATTTCTGATTCAGCGCGGCCACCGCGCCCCTGAGATAGTCGGCCCAATCCCCCTGCTTTTCGGGCACCGCGCCCACATGGAACTGAACCTTCCCTTCGAAGTTCATGCTGCTGAGTTCCACCACTCCGTTGTCCGTGGCTTCGTATAAAATGGAAATCCCCTTGTCAATGGCAAATCCGGTCACAAACCCGTATTGATGATCCGAATGGGCGCCCAGCGGACAAATTCTATAGGGGCAAAAGGAAGTGGCGACATTTTTCGCCCCCGGATACATCTGCGCAAAGCGTGCCTCAGCCTTCTGTGTCATCATGGCGTAAACTCCCCTCGATCTGTTTTCTGTCGCGTACGCCCCGTCATGTAAGCGCGACTCCGGAAATATCCTGGCCCAATTGAAGAATAATTTCGTTCCACGCCTCCAGCATTCGGGCGTAGTCCTCATCCGACATGCCGTCGGGCGCGCCCTTTAACCAATCTCCAATGGCCAGTACCCGATAATCATATCCCTCTTGATCCGAACCCGTGCGCCAAACATAGGTGGGCACATACCGGCTGGATACCAATTCCACCCGTCCGGTTTCCGGATTATCCTGAAAGGTAAACTCAAACACAACCCCCGAATCCCGATACTGTGCCCTCTGATCCGAAAGAAAATTGCCCATGGAATACAGGCAGAGTGTCCTGTGCTCCTGCCCGGAATCATCGGTGACGGTTATATAGGTTATGGGCTGGGTCATGTGCGGATGTCCGCCCACGATCACATCCACCCCGGCCTTGGCCAGCTGTTTGGCGATGCTCTTTTGCCCTCTGCTGGGGTTGCGCTTGTACTCTTCACCCCAATGCATGAACGCCACCAGCACCTCGGCGCCGGCCGCCCGGGCGTCATCGGCATCCTTTTGATAATCCGCACTCCCGGTATAGCGCAATCCATACTCCTGGGCTTCGGCATCCGACACCCGCTCCAGGCCGTTGGTGCCGGTGGTATAGTTGAGCACCCCTATCTTAATGCCGTTGACCTCGATAATCTCGGGGGTGTCATATTCCTCCTGACTGCGGTAAGCGCCTACATGGGCCATGCCCTTCTTGTCCAGATTGTCCAGGGTGGCCTTCAACCCGTCGTAATAGGTATCCAACGCATGATTGTTGGCCAGTGTGAGCATATCCACCCCGCAGCTCAATAAATTGTCGATCAAAACCGCGGGGGTGTTAAACTGCGGATACCCCTTATATCCCCGGGTGCCCTTTCCGCCCATGGGCGCCTCCACATTGGCCACGGTATAATCCGCCTTGCCCATGGTTTCCGAAATCAGGCTGAAATACTGGCTGAAATCATATTTCCTGGTCTCGTCATTCTTGGCGGTGGCCAACAGCGGATCATGCATGATGATATCCCCCACCGCGCGGATGGTGGCCGTGCGCACGCCCTCGGTCTCCTCGGGGGCTTGGGCGTTATCCACCGAAATGGGGGCTACCATGGTGGGCTCAGGCTCAACCGTCGGGCTGGGTTCCGTTGTGGGCGTCATGGTGGGCTCAGCGGTTACAACCGGTTGAGGCGTATTCTCCATCTGTACACTCACCGGCGCAGGCGTCTCACCCGAACCAAAGATCAGGCCGCCCAACCATCCAAATAGCTTAATGCCCCCGAAAATCACCAGCGCACAAAGGGCGAGAAAGATCGTAAACCGAAGTTGCCGCGGCAAACGAAACACGTTAAAACCTTTCCTTCGCCGTTTTCTGTATCTTGATCTAGGCATAAATTGCCTGCCTCCAACTGATTTTCACTCCAAGCGTGCCTCAAATGGATAAATTTCCAGTTTTTATTATACAATGAATTTTTATTTTCTTCAACCCGAAGCCTTATTATAATGAACAAAACCCGCCCTTATATCGTCTTATAATCAACCCAAATCATCACAAAACCGTCCGCCGTTTATTCGTTTTTTGCCAAGGATTTGGGAAAACAATTGCCGCATAGCCCATGGATGTGCTATAATAGGGTGCAGAGTGGTTATTTATACCTCTGAAGTCCCGTTCGCCAAACAAAGCTGTGGCGGCTTATGATAAAACTACAAGGAACAAAGGTGGGAAATGCAAAATGGCATCCAGATCAGGAAAGACCTTTCAGATCGGCAATCTGCGGGTAAATTTTTCCTCCCGGGGCATTGCTGCCAAATGGGGCGATAAAATTTACCGTCTGCCGTTCAAGGGGCAAACACGGCCCTCGCGTTCGGAATCCAGGCGGCGCCAGGAGAGCTATTATGACGACGAGGCCTACTATGACCAGCCCATGGATCAGCCATACGACGACTATGAGCCGGAAGACAGGGATTATAACCGCTACAGCGCCTGGTATGAAAGCGAATGGGTAATGTGGGTGTTGCTCATTCTGTTGCCTCCGCTGGGCATCTATCTGCTCTGGCGCAGCAACCGGCTGGAATTCATGATGCGCGGCATCGTTTCAGCCGCCTCAGGTATTTGGTGCATTATTCTGGTGGTCTGGATTTTCAGCGGTATATTCGGCGGCGGGAATCAACCGGCGGGCAATGTACTGGATAACATAACGCTTCCGCCTCAGACCAGCG
>DVJW01000021.1 GCA_018716505.1 Candidatus Faecaligallichristensenella faecipullorum
GCGATCCCATGGTGAACGACAGCCATATCCTGGCCATGGGCCTTTGCAGCCGGGAAGAGTTGGATAAAATCGAGGCCATGGCGCTGAAGATCAATCAGGTTTTGAAGGATTATCTGATCCAGCACGACATCATTTTGGTGGATTTCAAGGTTGAATTTGGCCGGTTCCATGGGGACATCATCCTGGCGGACGAAATTTCCCCGGACACCTGCCGCTATTGGGACGCCAAGACCCGGGAAAAGCTGGATAAGGACCGCTTCCGCCGGGATATGGGCCATGTGGAAGAGGCCTATCAGGAAATCGAGCACCGCCTGCTCGAGCGGTAAGCATCATCGGAAACCGGCGGGATCAAAGGCATAAGGGCTAAAAAAGGGAAGTGAAGCGGTATGTCAACCTGTGCAATTGTGGGCATCAACTGGGGCGACGAGGGCAAAGGCCGCATGGTGGATTATCTGGCCGAGTCCTATGATGTGGTGATTCGCTATCAGGGCGGCAACAATGCCGGCCACACGGTAATCAATGAATACGGAAAATCCGCGCTGAATCTGCTGCCTTCCGGCATCTTCCGCCCGGACAAAATCAACCTGCTGGGCGTGGGCACGGTGGTGGATTTGGAGCACCTGACCCATGAAATTGAAAACCTGCGCCAAAAGGGCGTGAAAATCGGCCCGGAAAATTTGAAGATCTCCGATCGGGCCATCATCGTGCTGCCCTTTTATCCGCTGCAGGATAAATTGGAGGAAAAGCGGCTGGGCAAGCAGTCCTATGGTTCCACCCAGCGGGGCATTTCTCCGGTGTATGGGGATAAATATATGAAAAAGGCCATCCAGATGGGGGATCTTCTGCATCCCGAATCCCTGAAGGGCCATTTGGAAAAGCTGATCGATTGGAAAAACGCGGTGTTTTCTCAGGCGTATGGCCAGCCGCCCATCAAGGTTGAGGATATCATGGAATGGCTGGCCGCCTATGGCGATCACTTTAAACCCTATATCTGCGACGCGGGCGAGTTGATCAAAGGCGCGCTGAAATCGGGCAAGAGCCTGCTCTACGAGGCCCAGCTGGGCGCGCTGCGGGATATCGACTATGGCATCTATCCCTTCACCTCTTCCTCTTCGCCCCTGGCCGCCTATGCGCCTTTGGGTTCGGGCTATCCGGCCGCTCGGGTGGACCGGGTGGTGGGCGTGACCAAGGCCTATTCCACCTGCGTGGGCGCCGGTCCCTTTGTGGGCGAGCTGTTTGGGGAAGACGGCGATCATTTGCGCGAGGCGGGCGGCGAATACGGCGCGGCCACCGGACGGCCCAGGCGGGTGGCCTGGTTGGATATGGTGGCCACCCGTTACGGCGTGGAGCTTCAGGGCGCCACCGAGCTTGCGCTCACCAAGATGGATGTGCTCAGCGACCTGGACGAGATTCCGGTGTGCGTCGCCTATGAAAAGGATGGACAAAGGCTGGAAAAATGGCCCTACACCCCGGAATTGGATGCCTGCAAGCCCATCTATGAAAAGCTTCCGGGCTGGAAATGCGACATCAGCAAGGTGCGCAGCTATCAGGATCTGCCCGAAAACGCCCGGGCCTATGTGGAATTTGTCGAGGCGCGTCTGGGTTGTCCCATCAAGTTTGTGTCGGTGGGGCCGGAGCGCGAGGCGCTGATTATACGATAAGAAAGCGGGAGGTAAACGCAATGGAGCGCAAAACCAGCTATGAAAGTCCGTTTAACAGCCGCTATGCCAGCAAGGAGATGCAGTTCATCTTTTCGCCGGATCACAAATTCGGCACCTGGCGCAGGCTTTGGGTGGCTTTGGCTGAATCCGAAATGGAGATGGGCCTGCCCATCACCCAGCATCAGGTGGATCAACTCAAGGCGCATCTGGATGACATCGACTATGAGGCGGTCAGGCGGCATGAGGAGCGGGTGCGCCACGACGTCATGGCCCATGTGCACGCCTACGGCGACCTTTGCCCGGACGCCCGGGGCATCATTCACCTGGGGGCCACCAGCTGCTACGTGACCGACAACACTGATGTGCTGATTTTGCGCGACGGCCTGAAGCTGGTCCGGCAAAAGCTGCTGGAGGTCATGCGCAGGCTGAAGGATTTCGCCCTGGAATACAAGGATATGCCCACCTTGGGCTATACCCATTTGCAGCCCGCCCAGCTGGTGACCGTGGGCAAGCGCGCCTGCCTTTGGATTCAGGATCTGCTCATGGATTTGGAGGATTTGGATCATATCGCTGCCCGGTTGAAGCTGTTGGGCAACAAGGGCACCACCGGCACCCAGGCCAGCTTCCTCTCGCTCTTTGACAACGATGGGGCAAAGGTGGACGAATTGGAAAGGCGCATTGCCCACAAGATGGGCATGGACGCGGTGTACCCGGTTTCGGGCCAGACCTATCCCCGCAAACTGGACAGCCGGGTGCTGTCGGTGCTCTCCGGAATTGCCCAGAGCGCCTATAAATTCGCCCAGGATCTCAGGCTCCTGCAGCACATGCGCGAGGTGGAGGAGCCCTTTGAGAAAAACCAGATCGGCTCTTCGGCCATGGCCTACAAGCGCAATCCCATGCGCAGCGAGCGGATTTGCGCCCTGAGCCGCCATGTGATGGCCCTCACCCAGGACGCCGAGATGACCGCCTCCACCCAGTGGTTTGAGCGCACCCTGGACGATTCGGCCAACCGCCGCATCAGCCTGCCCGAGGCCTTCCTGGGCATCGACGCGGTGCTGGAGCTGTATGCCAACGTGGCGGGCGGCCTGGTGGTCTATCCCAAGATGATCGCCCGCCATGTGAGCGAAAATCTGCCCTTTATGGCCACCGAGAACATCATGATGGAGGCCGTGCGCCGGGGCGCCGACCGCCAGGTGATTCATGAGCGCATTCGGGTGCATTCCCAGGCCGCCGCGGCCCGGGTGAAGGGCGAGGGATTGGACAACGACCTCTTGGAGCGCATTGCCCAGGATGAGTCCATCCCGCTGAATCGCGACCATATGGAGCGGCTGCTGGATGCCAGGCTGTATATCGGCCGTTGTCCCGAGCAGGTGGAAAGCTTTATCCACAATGACGTGGAGCCCGTGCTGCCCGAAAAGGCCATGGATATTGGCGATATCCGGATTTAAAAAATTAAAAAAATATACAAATATGGGGCTGTTGCCGTTGGGCAGCAGCCCCCTTTGATAGCTCATCCCAGAACAAAATTCAGCGCGCCAAAGGCACAGTCGGCCTCGATGAGCAAGGGCGGCGCGGCCGGATCCAGGCTGCCGCAGGTATAGGTGTTCTCGCCGAACAGCAGGCTTTGGCCGTTGGGCATGGTGATGTTGGCAAAGGCCACATCCAGCTTGATGGTAATACTGTAATCCACCGGCAGGTAAACGGTGAGGTTGGAAAAGGCGCTGTCCAACTTGATGACCGGGGGCAAGGTATCCTGGTGCCGGAGATCGATCGTTTTGTTGGAAAAGACATAGTCATACTTGGTCTCCTGGGCCTCGGTGTCCACGGTGACCTCGGAAATTCCGTCTGTCTTCCGGTGGTTGGAAAACAGACTGCCGCCGGTGACCATGTTGATGCCCACGCAAATCAGCACCACGGCCAGAAGCGTCCGCCAAACCGGGATATTCCAGGGCAAAATGGCATTGAGCAACATGAGCACTCCGGCCAGAATAATCATCGCGGGCCAGAACAGATTGTGCATACGCATAATCGTCTCCTTATCAAGTCATAGGGAATTCAAAATACAGCATCATCTTAAGGGCAATAACAGTTTATCATCT
>DVJW01000212.1 GCA_018716505.1 Candidatus Faecaligallichristensenella faecipullorum
AAGTTCCTTTTTAAAATAAGTCAATATGTCAAAATGTAAAGTGTTTTTTTCTTACACATTAATGTATAGTCTGTTGTATATACGAGCGTCATTACAATAGTCATATTGATCAATCCTCTGGAATTGTAAAATAAAAATATTTTTTCGGGAACCCCAACCCGATTGATTTTCTTTCCAAACGGCCTCTTAAAATAAAAATATGGTACAATATTATTCTCAGGGTATTCATCGGGAGGGATCACAATGGATTTGCAACAGGCCATGGCGCAGCGGCATTCGGTGCGCGCCTATACGGACAAGCCCATCGACGGAAAGACCTTGGAACAGCTTCGCGAGTTCATCCGGCAATCCAACGAACGGAGCGGGCTGCACATGCAGCTGGTACTGAACGACCCCAAGGCCTTCGACGGCTTTATGGCCCGCTACGGAAAGTTTTCCGGCGTCAGAAATTATATTGCCCTGGTGGGCAAAAAGGCGGACGGATTGGAAGAAAAATTGGGGTATCATGGGGAGAGCGTGGCGCTTTACGCCCAGACCTTGGGGCTTAACACCTGTTGGGTGGGGCTGACCTACGCCAGGAATTGGAACGCCTTTGAAATTGGGCCCGGTGAAAAACTGGGCCTGGTCATCTCCGTGGGCTATGGGGCAATCAGGGCGTGCCCCATACCTCCAAACCGCGGGAAAAGGTCATGGCCGTCCAGGGTCCGGCGCCGGATTGGTTCCTCCGGGGCGTGGACGCGGCGCTCCTGGCCCCCACGGCCATGAACCAGCAGAAATTTATGTTCCGCCTGGAAAACGGCAGGGTTTCGGCCCGCGCCGGATTGGGATTTTACAGCAAGGTAGACCTGGGCATCGCCAAATATCACTTTGAACTGGGCGCGGGCAAGGCCAACTTCCAATGGGCCTGATCCGCCTGTGGGGCCATACCCGGCCACAATGGCGCCGGTATCGCTGAGGAAGCCGCCCGGCAGCCCGATTATATTGTCCGCTTCGGGATGCTCTGATATAATAGGGCCATATGGGTAAATAAAGGAGGGAGCCCTATGGAGGACCGACACGTTATCCGCATGACCCGCCCGGCGGACTGGCCCGGAAAACTCTGGCGCGGGGCGCTTCCCTTGGGCAACGGAACCACCGGCGCGCTCATTACCGGGGGCGCGGGCCGGGAACACATCCTGTTGAACCGCCATGACCTTTGGCACTGGGGCCAGGACGGAGAACTGCCCGACGTGCATCAGACCCTGGAACAATGCCGCAGGGCCATTGACCGGGGCGACTACCCAAGCGCCAACACCATGCTGTCCGGCGCGCTGGAACGGGCGGGATACCGCGTGCAGCTGGCCACGCCCTTTGTGCTTTCGGAATTGGAGATCGAATTTCAATGTCAACACAGCTTCCGCCATTATCTAAGGGAGATCGACCTTTTAAACGGCGAGGCCCGCATCCAGTATGAACAGGGAAACAATTCCATTGTGCGCCGGGCCATCCTGTCCCGGGCGCGGGACGTGCTGGCCTATGAGATCAGCGCCCAAGAACCCCTGTCATTCAGCCTGAGGCTGGGCCTTCACGACACCCACGACCAGGACTACGCCCGCATGGTCCGGCAAACCGAATCCAGCCTGCGCATCGATTATCCGGACGCCTTCAGCGCGCTGTTTTGGGCGCAAAACGACGATGGGCTCTATTACGGCACGGTCATACGGCTGCTGCTGCCCCAAGGCGGCCGGGCCAACCAGGACGAGGACGGGTTGCAGGTCAGCCTGGCGCCCTCGGCGCTGATCCTGGCGGCCTGCTTTTCCCGGGCGAAAACGCCGCAGGCCGCTCTGGAAGAGGCGTTGGGCCGCTTAAACCCGCTGGGCGATTATGAGGCGCTGAAAAAAGAGCACGCCGCGCTGCATGCCCGGCTTTACCGCTCGGCGGATATTGAGCTATGCGGCGGACAGGGGCATACCAACGAGCAACTGCTGGAGGAGGCCTGGCAACAGCAGGCCAGCCCGGAGCTCCTGGAAAAGCTGTGGCGCTTTGGGCGCTATCTGTTTATCTCCGGAACCCATCCGGAGGGCTCTCCCTTCCCGCTGTACGGACTTTGGCAGGGGGAGTACGCGCCCATGTGGTCGCAGCATGTGGGCAACGAAAACGTGCAGATCATCTATTGGCACTGTTTGACCGGCGGACTCATGGAGCTGGTTCCCCCGCTGATTCACTATTACTACAAAAAGATGGACGCCTTTCGGGAGAGCGCGCGCAAGCTGTTTGGGCTGAAGGGATTGTACGTCAGCGCCTATACCACCCCTCGAAACAGCCTGCCCGCCCCGCCGGTTCCGGTGATTTTGAACTTTACCGGCACCGCGGGCTGGCTCTGCCGCCATTTCTACGAATATTATCTGGCCACGGGGGACGAGCAACTGCTGCGGGATGAAATTCTGCCCTTCATGCTGGAAAGCGCCGAGTTCTATCAAAATTACCTCACCCCATCGCCCGGCGGGACGCTCCGGATCTACCCCTCGGTCTCCCCGGAAAACAGCCCGGCCAATTTTATTCCCCGGCATTTCCGGGCCCACATGACCCACGCCAACCCGGTGGCCGAGAACGCCACCATGGAGGTGGCCATCATCAAGGAGCTGTTTCACAACCTTCTGGAGCTGAGCGAGCATATGCCGGAGCTGGCCGGACACAGGCAGGCATGGCAGGCCATACTGGAGGGGCTGCCCCAATATCAGCTCAACGCCCAGGGCGCGGTCAAGGAATGGCTGCATCCCGATTTGGAGGATCACTACCTGCACCGCCACCTTTCCCACCTCTACCCGGTATTTCCGGGCAACGAGATCAACCAAGAGGAACAGGGCGAGCTGATGGCCGGATTCCGGCGGGCGGTGGAACTGCGGGAACTGGGTGGGCAATCGGGCTGGTCGCTGGCGCACATGGCCAGCATTTATGCCCGGTTGGGCCAGGGCGAGGCGGCGGCCGAAAGCCTGGACACCCTTTACAAGGGCTGCGTGCTGGATAACTTCTTTACCCTGCACAACGACTATCGGGATATGGGGGTCACGCTCACTTTGGACAATCCCCCGGTTCAGCTGGACGCCCTGATGGGCGCGGTCAACGCGCTGCAGGAAATGTTGATCAGCGTCTCGCCCGGGCGGGTCGAACTGCTGCCCGCCCTGCCCCGGCGGCTGAGCCGGGGCAGGGCCCGTGGCCTGCGCTATTTTGAGGGCGAAATCGACCTGGATTGGGATTTGAGCCTGCCGCGGGTGCGCATCGTGATTCGGGCCGGACGGAACAACCGGACGCGCTTTATCCTTCCGGCGCTGCCCGGCATGGCCTGGCGGTTTACGGCCGCCGGCCCGGCCCAATGTACCCTGGAGGGCAACGCCCTCAACACCGGATTGGCGGACGGCGCGGCGGTGGAGCTTATCGGAATGGCACAGGAACTCCGCCCTTGTCCCGGGCCCGGCGGCATGATATAATGGACGAAATTTGATATGACGTTGGAAGGATGTCGGACAGATGGCTTCGGTTATGCTTCAGGGCACGGGTTCGGATGTGGGCAAATCCATTCTGGCGGCCGGACTTTGCCGGATTTTCACCCAAATGGGGCTCAAAGTGCGCCCCTTCAAGGCGCAAAATATGTCCAACAACGCCTGCCCCACCACAGACGGCGGAGAGATTGGCCGGGCCCAGGCGCTGCAGGCGCTGGCCTGCGGCGCCGCGCCCCATACGGATATGAACCCCATCCTTTTAAAGCCCCAATCCGACCGGGTTTCCCAGATGATCGTGCAGGGCAAGGTCTGCAAGGACTTGGAGGCCAAGGACTTTTTGACCGGCCGGGCGCGGCTTTTGGAGCTGGCCCTGGAGTCCTTCCGCCGGCTTCGGAGGGAAAGCGACCTGGTCATCGCCGAGGGCGGCGGAAGTCCGGCGGAAATCAACCTGCGCAGCGGGGATATCGTAAACATGGGCTTTGCCCGGCCGGCCCAAATGCCGGTGATTCTGGTGGGCGACATCAACCGGGGCGGGGTCATCGCCTCGCTGGTGGGCACCAAAGCGGTTCTGGATCCCGAGGACGCGGAAAGGATTCAGGGCTTTATCGTCAATCAATTCCGGGGCGAGCTGAGTTTGTTTGACGAGGGCAACCGGGCCATCGCGCGCATGACCGGATGGCAGGCACTGGGCGTTGTGCCCTGGATTGAGGCGGCCCGTCAGCTGCCCCAGGAGGACGCCATTCCCGACAAGCTTCGGGAACGGGGCGAGATCAAAATCGCGGTGCCGGTGCTGCCCCATATCGCAAATTTTGACGACTTTGACGCGCTGGAGGCCGAGGAAACGGTGCAACTTCAATACGTCTATCCGGGCCGCCCTTTGCCCGGAGACGCGGCCTTGATCATTCTGCCCGGCAGCAAGACCACCATCAGCGACCTGGCCTTTTTTAAGGCGCAGGGTTGGGATATCGACCTCATGGCCCACATCCGGCGGGGCGGATATGTGCTGGGCATCTGCGGGGGCTATCAGATGCTGGGCAAGACCATTTCCGACCCCATGGGCGTGGAGGGCGCGCCCGGAACCGTGGACGGATTGGGGCTGTTGGCGGTGCACACGACTTTGAGCGGAGAAAAGCGCGTCACCGATGTGGAGGGTGTGAGTCTAACGGGCGAAATTCCCTTTCAGGGCTATGAAATCCACATGGGCCGCACCGAACTGGAGGAGGGCGCCCACCCCCTGCTCCGGCGCTCGGACGGAACCCTGGACGGGGCCGTCAGCGCGGATGGGCGCATCGCGGGCTGCTATATACACCGCCTGTTCGACGGCGCGCGCCAGCGGGCGCACTGGATGGGCCTTTTGGGCGCGGTATCGGACGGCATGGATCAGGGCGAACGCATCCAAATGGGCCTGGATCATCTGGCCGCGGCGCTCAGGGAATGCCTGGATATTGAGGCGATTTTGAAGATCGCCCAAAAGGGATTCTAAACGCCTCAAAAAGCCCTTCAAAAACCCGCGGGACGCTTAGCCTGAAGCCTCCCTCGGGTCTTTTTTATGTCCTTCAATTCCCTTTTGGGGCCTTGGCGCACCGTGGTTTTCCCCATGCGCGGCGCGGATTTAAGCTTTTGTCTTCCCCCGGCAAGGACCGCGAATGTATTGACAAAAGGCGGGTTGTATATTAAGATTTCGTTTGAAAATGGATAACCCTCAGGGTATAAGGGAGGCTTGGCCATGACCAGAAGAGAGCGGGTACACCGGGCCATGCGCTATCAGAGCGTGGATAAGGCGCCGCTTCAGTATTACTACACGCCGGTGGGATACTATGAACACGGGGAAAAGTTAAACGACCTGTTCGCCACGCTGCCCGGGGATTTTGAGCCCTTCAGGCGGATGCCCATCCCCAAGCCGCCCAGGGAGGAATTCGACGCCCAGGGGAATTATCACGCGGTCAAACGGGACGATTGGGGCGTCGTATGGCAATACCGAATCTACGGCGTGCAGGGCATCCCCTGCGACCGCCCGATTCGCTGCGCCCAGGACATCGCAAACTACCATCTGCCGCCAGCGCCGGCCTTGCAGGGGCCCGAGTTCGACCAATACGCGGAAGCGGTCCGAACCCATCAGGCCCAGGATTACTATACCCTGGGTCAGGGCGGATCGATTTACGAGCGGCTGCTTTCCCTGTACGGGGATGAAAACGTGCTGTGCGATATCGCCATGGACGCGCCCGAAATCAACGATTTGGAGGACCGGCTGGCCGAACATGGCCGGGCTTTGGTGGCGCGGTCGGTGAAGGCCGGGGTGGACGGCATCGGAATCGGGGACGATTTTGGCACCGAGCGCGGCATGGTCATGAGCCCGGCCTGTTGGCGCAGTTTTTTCAAGCCCCGTCTGGAATATATGCTCAAGCCCGCCCTGGAGGCCGGAATCGATATTCACTTTCACAGCTGCGGCAAGATCATGCCCATCCTGGAGGATCTGCGCGAAATCGGCATCACCTCCATCTGGCCCCAGCTTCCGGCCTACAACATGAAGGAACTGGCGGACACCTGCCGGGCGCTGGGGCTGGCGGTGGCCATCCACACCGACCGGGCCCGAACCATGACCTACGGAAAGCCCGAGGAGGTGCGGGAGCTGGTGAAGCGGGAATTCGATACCTTCCGCATGATGGAGGGCGGATCCTGGTTTTATGTGGAGGCCGATAACGGCTTCCCCTTTGAAAACATCGAGGCGCTGGTGACCACCATTGCCCAGTGGAGATAAACAAAAAATCACCTCGTCCCCGCCGTACATGTCGCCGGGGACGAGGAAAACGTGAAAGCTTTCCTATATTTTTTGACAGCTTGAGCCGTCCTTTCGGACGGCCCAGGGTGTTGACAAAGTCAACACCCTTCGAAAAAATGAAAATGGTGAAAAGTCAAGTCAAGTGCAACAGTCGATGGGGAAACGCCAACCAAGACACTTTCTGGGACGGCGGTTCATCTTGTAGACAAAAGCTTGAACCTCTGAATCGGAAAACTGCCTGAAATCAGAGTATT
>DVJW01000022.1 GCA_018716505.1 Candidatus Faecaligallichristensenella faecipullorum
CTTTCCAAGACAAGAAAAATCCGAACCCCTTCTTCAAAAAGACGAGGTTCGGATTATACGGGTTTGGAAAATGACCCTAATTGTGATACAAATGAACCCCCTTTGGCGTTAGGGGGTTCACTTCGCGCAAAGGGGGTTCACCATAAATAGCTACTATTTGGTTTCCCACAGTAATATTGTTGTGAAAACAAACAACACCGCAAAGAGCAGGACAAACGCAACCTGGGCGATATCATTTACAGCCTTGCTTTTTGAAACGGAAAAGCTATATGGCTCATCCCACTTATTTGTGACGCTCAAAATGAGATACACTGTCCAATACAATACCGACGGAAGCGCCACAATCGCGGTCCAAAGGGAATCGGTCAATACGATGGGCTTTTCAAACCACAGAAAGCTGATAACTGCCAAAACGGGGGAGATATAGTGCAAAACAATGTTCACCAGTCTGTATGAATAGCCGGGCTTGCAGTCGCTGCTTCCGATTCTGTTTTTATCCTCTCGGCAGGTGATGGAGAGAAATGTAAAAACAAACATGGTGACCACCAAACCACAGGTAGCAACATAGCGAAAACCCTTCGCTGCGGTAAGCAGCCGGGAGACATTCATACAATCTGCGGCAACCGCAATCACAAAGAATGTGCTTACAAGGATCGATATGAAATTTTGCAGGTAGGTGTAATACTTAAATATGTACCTTTTGTTTCTGATACCACATAATGCCCACGTTTGTATGGCAAGAAGAAGTATGTTAGCTATGAGCGACAGAATCAGATTCGTATCCATACGCGATTTCCTCTCACCAAGGCCGGGTAGTCATATGCTTTATCCGGGAATAGTATAGCATATCCGGGTAATAAATTCTACGATAGCCTGCTGCCAATCCCGTCTTCAAAGGCGCTGGGTGGCAGAGGCTATCGTTTTATCCGACGGCTGCTGGTACATCAAAAGCCCGAAAGCCAATAAAATCAGGACTTTCAAGCAAAAGAAAAACACCGAAATCCTGATACCCATTGTATCAAAATTGAGGTGCTTTTTTGGTGGAGCATAGGGGATTCGAACCCCTGACCTCAACGATGCGAACGTTGCGCGCTACCAACTGTGCTAATGCCCCATATATTCATGGTGATTTTTGTGCAGTTTCACCAATCAACTGCTTCGGACTTCTTAGCCATAGGGGATGTATTTCGAATACTTCGTCCTACCAACTGTGCTAATGCCCCATATAACGCTTATCCCAAAGGATAAACCAGCTGACATTTAAGAATTATAGCACAACGCCTCACCAAAAGCAACCATTTTCCATGTTAAATATCTCGATTTTCCAAAGCCCACAATGCCCTCTCGAAGTTTTCCTGAACCCTCACCTCAGGCCTGCTTCAGCCATGCCCCGAGCGCCTTGGCCTGCGGATCGCATTGGGCCGGGGTGTTCTCCATGAAATCGCTGATTCCGCCCAGAGGGGCCATCTGACACAGCGGCGGCTCCAACAAAGCCTTCAACTGATCGATAACCGGCTGCAAGTCGCAAGTGAGGTATTGCGGGCGGTAGGGCGCGCCCCTCCGTTCCAAATCCGGCCCAAGCCCCAAGGCCTGATGTTTGTCCATGAGTGCGCTCAACGCCGCGCCCTGTCCCTCCACCCGCGCTTTCCAATCTGAGGCCGAAAGCATTTTCTCCAGTCCGGGCCGCATTTTGGGGGCCATTTCAAGTCTCGAAAACGCAGTGCCCAACCACTTGGCATAGGGCGCATACCGGCGCTCCATCAAAAAGGCCAATAGCATCATGCGCCGGGCCTGGCGCGCCGCAATGACGCGCGAACCCAAGTCGTCGCCCACATCCCCGGTGCGGCCGGTAAATTGCGCCTCCTCGGCCATCTCGCTCCAAAGGGAGGCCATGCGGTAGATCCATACCTGATCCGGAAAATAGCTCACCGCCCGGCGCAAACGGGTGAGTTCGCCCACCGGATCCCAAAATATTTCGCCGCCCGTCACCTCGCGCAGCCGCTGATCGGACAGCCTGAGCCATTGCCCCAGGCTGAGCGGAAGCCGTTCGGCACCCAGCATGCGCCGCGTCCATTCCGCTACGGTGGTCACCTGAATTAAGGTGTGCCCGCTGCCGTTTCCCCTTTCTTCGCTCACCGAAACACCGTCCGAGGCATAGCCATACCAGAGCTCATAGCCCAAAAAGCGCTCGGGCATCCGAGCCTCCAATGCTTTTTTCACCCGGCCGCACCGCTCATTCTCCCGGTTATCCAAAAAGATGAGCAGCCGGGGGCCCCAATCGTGATCCTGGGATACCGGCGTATCAAAGCCCTGAACGTCCGAACCCGGCCCCAAAAGGCCCGCGGCATACGCCATGCCGGGAAAGAGTTTCTCTAAAAGGGGCGCCACCAGCGCCTCATAAAACGCCCGGCTCAGTTCGAGTCCCTTCATCCCTTCGCCCTCCGTTCCGGTAAGCCCCCGTCCTTAGATAATGCCGATTCGGGTATGGGGCACGCTCCCGCCCAACAGCTCGCTGATGCGGTATTTCGCGTGACCAATGATGACCGTGGTGCCCTTGAGCGCAGCTTTAAGGGAAAACTCCAACTTGGCCTTGGCCCCGTTGGCCCCGGCCCGGCTGGCGCCCACGCAGCTCTGCTGCAGCGCGCGCACCGCCTCCATGAGCCTTTCCGCGTCCGGATAGACCACATCCCGCACCAGGCTGCCCGGGTCGGCGGGATCCCGATAAATTCCCTCGGTGGAGGTCAAAATCACCAGATAGCGCGCGTGCATCAGCTCACAAATCACCGCCGCGGTTTCGTCGTTGTCCACGCATTCCACCACATGGGCGTTGTGCCGCCGAAGGCTGCTCAATTCCATCTTGCGGTTCTCCTCGTCCGAGACCGGGTCGTTATAATTGACGATGGGGATGGCGTTCTGCCGCTCGGCGCGCAACAGCAGCTGGCGAATATGCTCCCGCTTTTCGGCGTCGTTGAAATGCTGATGCTCCACCAGCACTTGGCGCAGCGAATATTCCGGCCGGGCAAACTGGCGGTAAGTCTCCATTAAAATGGGCTGACCCTGGGCGGAGTAGTCGGTCTTGACCTCGTTTACGTCGCCCTCCAGCTCCCGCCCATTGCGCTTTATATAGTCCAGACGGCCAATTTCGGTGGCGCCGCTGGTGACCCAAATCATGCCCGGCCTGAGCTCCGAAGCCACCCGGGACAAAATATTGTAATCGATGTCGTTGTCCGCCTTGCGAATCATTGCCATGGAGCCGATCTTGCCCACCAGCTCGCATTCGTATTGCGCCATGCTTCTGCCTCCATTGTGCTTGCTCAATTGTTCTAACCATTCTATCATATTTTCCTTCACTTGGAAAGCCCCGGCCAATGCCGGACGCGATAAGCCCGGCCATTCTCGAACCGCGCGGGATATGCTATACTTATGGTATTTCACAGGGGAAGGCGGTGTGCAATATGTGCCCGGTAAATGCCATGGGGCTTCGCTCTTTTCGATTGACAATGGAAAATGGGGTGCGCGTGGTCCGTCTGGTGCATACCAACGCCATGATGCTGTGCTTTGACCGCCCGGACCTGGAGGCCGCCCGATCCTATCTGGATCAAAAAACCGGGGTCTATTTCCTTCAAAATGAAAACCGGCTCTATATCGGCATGAGCGACACCCTGTTTCAGCGCCTCAATAATCATCTGAACGACCAATACGCGGCTTATTGGGCGCGCACCTGGGTGTTCCTGACCAGCGACAATATCCTGACCAGCGACGAGGCCAAGGAGCTTGAGCGCAAATTCGCGGACCTCATCCGGGAGGGCGGGCGCTTTGAACTCTGCACCCAGCGGGTATCCTATCCCAACCTGCATATGGACTACCGCATCAGCGCGGATATCTATTTCCGGGATTTCTGCCTGTTGACCCAGGCCATATACGCCGAAATCCTTCTGCCCCAATCCCGGGAACCGGTTCAGGCCCCGCCGCCGGCCGTGGAGCCAGTGCCTCAGGAAACCCAGCACAGCCTGGGCGAATTCTATAACCCGACCTTTCGGCGCCTTTGCGCCTTTTCACTGTTCGCTGGCCCCAAACAGCCCGCCGCTTCCTGGCGAAACCTGCTGGTGGCGCTGTGCGAGGAGATGATCCGCCGGGGACACGATTTGAGCGCTCTTCCCCCCACCGTGCTTCGTCCTCAGCCCTTTCCCATGGGCACCGCTCAAAAAACCCTGTCCAACGGCTTATACCTGAATGTCAATCTGAGCGCCCAGAGCGTGCTGGACCATTGCCACAAAATTCTCGCGGCCTATCGCTATCCGGATACCCAGGTTCGGTATTGGACGAAATAAACGCGCGCCCTCCCGTCTTTGTTCAGCGAGAGGGCGCTTTTTGATATCTTCTTCCATTTACCGAATGGCCGTCAGGCTCTCCCCGGCCCCAATGGGCCGGCATTCAAAGGCCAGCGCGCCGCCGTCCAGGGCAAATTCCACCGGTTCTTCGCCCCGCTCCAGGCGTTTTACCGCCCCGGCGAAGGGCAAGACCCATCGCTTGATGGGCAGCTCGCCTTCGATCACCCTGAGGCGCGCGCCCACCTCGTCCATTTCAAACTCGCCCCAGGCGCAATCCAGCGACCAGAAATAGCGCTGACTCCGCTCCTCCGAAACCGGCTTAAAGCCCATTTCGCCCTGGGTCATGTCGTAGACAAAGCCTGAATAGCTGATGAGCAGCGCAAAGCTGGCCATGGAGCGGGCGTAATTGCTGCCGCATTCAAACTCGTTCCAGGGGTTGCGCTTTTCGCCGTCATAGCGGTCGCGGATGGATTTTACGATGTCCATGCCCTCCCTGACCAATCCCCGGCCGATCATATGGGAGGCGGCCTGATACTCAAAGCCGTGCATGCACTCCTCGGCATAGGGAATGGGCACCACCGGCTTGCGCACCCCTTCGGGCCATTCGCAGATCACCGCGCCCGCCTCATCGTTGAGCCCATAGATGCGGCAGGGGTTAAAGTGCTTCCTCAGGCTGGGCTTGTAGTTGTGGCGGTAAATGGCGCCCAGGGCGCTGTCTACCTGCCCCCTGTCCAGCACGTCGCCCAGCCCGCACAGATCGCTCATCCATTGGCCCAATACCTGGTCGATGCCGCAGCCCCCGGCAATCTGATATTTGATCTCCCCGGCCTCCTCGTTCCAATAGGTCTTGCGTGCGTCGTCCGCCGGGTCTGCAAACCTGTCCAATATGCCGGGATCATCGATATCGATCAACTGATGATAATATTCGCCGTTAAACAGCTTTTCGTCGGTAAAGGCGCGCCCCTTTTCATACATCGCCCGGTATTCCTGGGCCGAATCCGCCTCGCCCACCGCCTGGGCCATCTCCGAGGCCGCTTTGAGGGCGGCCAGATAAAAGCTGTTGAGCCAGGAATTGGGGCCGAACAGCTCCATATCCAGGGTATGGTGCTGCCGTCCGGTGATGACCCCGCTCTTGTCCGGATCCCATTGATCCCGGTTTTGATCCGACCAGGCGAATTCCAGGGATTTTTTGATCCTGGGCCACCAGGTCTTGAGCCACTGCGTATCCCCGGAAATCTTCCATTCCCGGTAGCTCTTGATCACCCCGCCCATCTCGCCATCCACGCAGGGCCGGAAATCCCACCGGCCCGAACCCAGGGGCAGCTGAATGCGGAAGGCCATGCCCCCATCCGGACGCTGGTTATAGCGGGAATCGTTCTCCCGCATGCCGCGCTCCAGCCTGGGGAACAAAAACGGCAGCGCAAAGGCATAGTTCCAAACATGGGTGCAGCTGCCCTCGCAGCAGCCCGAATGGCAATGGCAGCCCTCCCACCCGTAAAAGGAACCGTCCTCAAGCCTGAGCACCGTGGGGGATTTGAGCACCGAAAGGTTGGCGCCCAGCGCCTCTATGGCCTCATCGGGCAGGCTGGAGCCATACAGCGCCCGGGCAAAGGCCTCGGTGCGCGCCTCCAATTCGTCCCAATTTTTCAGAACATGGCTGGCGCAGGAAATCGCGTCCGGGAAGCGGGTGGCGTAATAGTTCTTCCATCCCTTGGGCTTTTGGCCCTCCGGGAAGCGCTTCCAATAGTTTTCGCAGTTGGGATAGTTCCAGGCGATGACAAACCGGAACGCCCGCCTTTCCCCGGGCTCGAGCCGGGCCCGAACCGCCAGGGTGGCCACGTCCTCCTGCACGCTTCCGGCATGGGCCCCGGTTTCGTAGACCCGGTTTTTAAAGGGGCCCGGCGCGGTAAAGTCGTGCCAAAAGATTTCCAGATTGTCGTACCAACTGCCCCTGAACCAGTATTGTTGATAGCTGATCTCTTCCTGATCCAAAACGCCCATGCAAAGGGAACCGTATTCCAAATCTTCCGTCTCCGCGTCGTCGGTCAGCACCATATACACCCCGTGCCCGTCCCGCTCCAGGCGGTTTTCCCGCGCGCCCTTCATGGGGTTGTTCAGGGAGAGGGCCACGGTATACTGAAGCGGCCGCTCCCGGGTGTTTTCGATTTCCACCGTATAAAACCCGGCCGGAAGGGAGGAATTTTCCTCATCCAGCGGAATAAACGGGTTAAAGGCCCGCAATCCGGCCCGGCCCGGGAAGGCGCCGTCCAGGAAATTCACCTGGGCGAAGGGGAACCGGCCCACGAACTCGCTGTCCTCAAAATGCGGCACGCCCGAGAGCAAATAGCGCGAGGGGCCAAAGCCGTAGTTGGCGTTTTCATGGCTGTCGCTGAGCACGCCCATGTACGGGGGCTGCAAATCCGCGTTCAACACCCGGGCGTCCAGCACCTGGCCGCCGTCTTCCACCTTGACCGCAAAGTGGGAAAATCCATTGACACTGCCCTTGTTGGGCCGGTTGAAGATCTCCCAATCCCGAAAGCGTCCGGTTCCGTCCAGGCCGATGCAGCCCGCCCCCATCCCGCCCACGGGAAAGCTGATCTCCTTGCGTTTTTCACCTCGATATACAAATCTCGGCATGCGCTCGCCCTCCATCTTCCCTATTCTTCTTCCACCTTCAGGGTGTAGCCGTTCTTGCCTCCGCGCTTGGTCTGGTACAGCGCCTGATCCGCCTGGGCATAGTAGTGTTCAAAGGGGCGCTGACAGTGGGTGGCAAAGGCCCCGATGCTGCAGGTCAGGGGCCGACTGAGCTCCCCTGCCTGATTGAGCTTTTCAAAAAAGCGCTGAATAACCCGTTCCAGGGTGTTCCGGGGATTCTCGATTTGATCCATAAATACCACAAACTCATCCCCGCCCAGGCGGTACACCACGTCCCCCGAGCGGAAGGAAGACTGAAGCACATGGGAAAAGGCCTTCAGCGCCTGATCCCCGCTCATATGGCCATCCGAATCATTGATGCCCTTAAAGTTGTCAATGTCCATAACCAGCATGGCCTGATATTTCCCGGAATCCTTGCGCGAAATTTTTTCCTCCACCCGCTGGCGTCCGGCCCGGGCGTTGAGTATCCCGGTGAGCGCGTCGGCCTGGGCCTGTCTCTTTAAGGCCTCCTGGCGGGTGACCTCCTGATCGATGTCCTGCAAATAGCCCAGCACGCAGCGGGAATGGCTCTGGGCCTCGATATAGTCGAACAGCGTGACTTTATACCATTTAAAGGGCTCCTGGATGCTGCTTCTGGCCCTTACGTCCAGGGCGACCTCGTGGCTGCCTTCCCTGAGAAGTTTGATGGCATTTCTCAATTTTTCCAAATAGGGGGGCTCCAGCAGGCCATCGGCGGTCATTTCTTCAAAGAGATCGGCCATCATCGCGGGCACCAGGGCATGGGAATGCTCGCTTTTGAGCCGCATAAACTTGTTGCGCTGTAAATCATATTGAAACACCAGCTCGGTGGTGGCCTCCAAAAGCCGCCTGAGCTTTTCCCGGCTCTTTTCCAACTCGCTGCCCAAAAAGCGGCTTTCGGTAATATCCTGAATCACACAGCCGCAATATTCGGGTTCGGGTTGAAAGGTAAAGACCAGGAGATGCTTTTGTATATCCGGCTGATAATGCTCAAACACCTTGCCCTCACCGTAGTAGGCGGTATCATAGCAATGCCTGAGCCATTGGGGATCCGCCTGGGCAAAGAGCTCGTTAAAGCGCCTGCCCACCAGATTTTCGCGCCGCGTTCCATACAGCCTTCCATACGCCTGATTGGCATAGGCGTATGTCAAATCCGTGGGCTCTCCCGTCTGACCCACCAACACCTGAATGACGCAACAGCCCACCGGAAGCTGATCCAGATACTGGGTGCGCCGGCGCTCCTCCTCGGATCTCAAGCGCTGGCCCCGCACGATATCGCTGATATCCACCCGGGATAAGAGCAACGTCTTTTTCGATTCATCCAGATAGCAAAAGCGGATTTTTTTGTAGTACAGGCGCCCGTCTTCCCGGGTGGTGGTGTACAGGATATACTCTGCCTTGTCCCTGAGCTCGCGCACCACGTTGCCGATTTTCATCTTATCGGTCAGGCTTTCGGCCTCCTCCGGCACCACATGGGCCTGGTTAAAGGCCTTGAGCACCCGCTCATAGTTGTCCGAAGCCGCCTGGGGCAAGATATCCTCGCTGCCCTCCGGCGCGTAGAGCACATAGCCGCCCTTTTCCACATCGATATGCGTAACATAATCAAATTCCGGGTTGATGGCTTTTAAAATAGAATGGCTCTTTTGAAGCTCCTGGATGTCCCGGCTCATAATGGAAAGCCGTTCCCCGTCCAGGCGCTCCATATACACCTCGTGCCACTCCATGGCGCCGTTCCGAAGGCGAAACCGCATAAAGAAGCGCGTTTCCGCCTCTGTCCCCCGCAAAAACGCCTTGAGCCCCCGGGCCGAAAGCCGCTCATTCCAAAAATCCAGGTCGGCGGAGTGCACATATTTCGCCCGGTAAAGGGCGCAAACTTCGTCGTACCCAACCCATTTCCCACAAAACTGCGGGGTCATCTGATCATGATGCATGTACAGCTGATTCTTCGCGGCGTCATATTCCCATAGCGCCTGACAGAAGTATTTTAATATACCAGGCGTCTTTAACATGCGATCATCCCCCTGCGTCAATATTGCCAGGGCATCGGCGTTCAAAAATTCGCCAGCCCATTCCTCCCCTCCAGAATGGGACGCACATTTCTTTATTTTATTGTTTCAATTATAGCCATGTCCCACCCTTTTTGTCAATTATGTTAAGTAGGAAAACGCCCTTCTCTCTTCAAATATAACGCGCTCCGCCCGTCTCCCCATCTTGAAAAGCCAAGCAACTGTGGTATAATTAAGAATACATTGTCCGGCGCGCCCGGGCGGCCCCATGTGCCGGAGCCCGGCGCTTTGGCCCACATACGCCCGGTCAGAAAAGTATAAGGATGGTTGATATCCATGAAGCTGAGCCAACTGGTTTCCAAACGCTACAAGGAGACGCCCGCCGACTGCCAGATTGCCAGTCAGGCGCTGATGATGCGCGGCGGATACATCAAGTCCGTGGCCAACGGCATCTACACCCTGTTCCCCGTCACCAAGCGCATCACCCGCAAAATCGAGAACATTCTGCGCGAAGAAATGGACGCCATCGGCGGCCAGGAGGTTATGTTCCCGGTGGCGCTGCCGGCCTCCATGTGGGAGGAATCCGGCCGCTATCAGAGCGTGGGCAGCGAGCTTTTGCGCTTTGCCGACCGTTCGGGCTCCAAAATGGTGCTGGGCATGACCCATGAGGAGGCCGCGGTGCATTTCGCCCGGGATGTAATGGACAGCTACACCCAGTATCCGTTTATGATCTATCAAATTCAAACCAAATTCCGGGACGAGCCCCGCTGCCGGGGCGGATTGATCCGGGTTCGGGAATTTACCATGAAGGATGCCTACTCCTTCCATACCTCCCAGGCCGACCTGGAGGACTATTATCAGAAATGCTACGACGCCTATAACCGCATTTTTGCCCGGGCAGGCGTGCCCCAGGTGGTGGCCGTGGCCGCGGATTCGGGCATGATGGGCGGCAAGATCTCCCATGAGTACATGCTGCTCACCGATATCGGCGAGGACAGCATCGTGCTGTGCAACGAATGCGGCTACAAGGCCAACATGGAGGCCGCGCCCTGCATCATCCACAACGAACCCGGCGAGATGGAGGATCTCCAAAAGGTTTCCACCCCCAACGTCAAGACCATCGAAGATCTGTGCGCCTTCCTGAAGATCCCGGCCCAGCGCACCTGCAAGGCCGTGGTGTATCAGGAGAACCTGACCGATAAAATCGTGGTGGTGTTCCTGCGCGGGGATCTGGATGTCAACGAAACCAAGCTTCGCAATTACCTGAAAGCCGAAATTCATCCCGCGGTGCTGGACGAAAACAGCCCGCTGGCCGCCGGCTTTATCGGCCCGGTGGGCATCAGCAAAGAGGTCAAGGTGGTCTTTGACCGCTCGATCCAGGGCATTGAGTCCATGGTCACCGGGGCCAACGAGGCGGACGCCCACTATGTGGGCTTCAACGTGGCCCGGGATGTGGGCGAAGTGAGCTACGTGGATGTGGCCAAGGCGGTTTCCGGCGGGGTTTGCCCGGTTTGCGGCAAGCATTCCATCCGCATCGAGCGCGGCATCGAGGTGGGCAACATCTTCCAGCTGGGCGACAAATATACCAAGTCCATGAACATGACCTATGTGGACAAGGACGGCAGCCTCAAGACCCCGATCATGGGCTGCTATGGCATTGGGGTGGGCCGGCTGGCCGCCTCGGTGTGCGAGGTTTGCCGCGACGACTATGGCCCCATCTGGCCCATTTCCATCGCGCCCTGGCATGTTCAGATCTGCTCCATGCGCGCCGAGCAGGAGGAGGTCAAAGCGGCTTCCCAGGCGCTGTATGACGAGCTCACCCGCCGGGGCATTGAGGTCATCTGGGACGACCGTCCGGTGAGCGCGGGCGTCATGTTCTCGGACGCCGATCTGCTGGGCGTGCCGGTGCGGGTGGTGGTGAGCCCCAAGGGCCTCAAGAACGGCACCATTGAAATCTCCTCCCGGGACAAGGCCATGCTGGAAAAGCGTCCCCAGGCCGAGGCCGCGGATTTCATCGAAAACTATGTACGCGAGGAACTGAAAAAATTGAATTGCCATCTGTAAGCAGGTCTGCGTGTCAAACAAGCCACAGGAGAGCGCGAGAGGGCCTAATCCCTTTCGCGTTTCAATCGTCCCCGACGGCGTGTACGTCGGGGACGGGGTGATTTTTGCGTCGGAAAATTTATTTTCCAGAGCAAAAATCGCTTCCTTGCAGTTTCCGCGCCCGGAAATCCGCAGGATTTTAGCGGAAACTGGAGAGGGTGGCAGTGGCGGGGGAGCTTGCTTCCCCGTCCACCAGCGTGTCGGCTTGTTCGACACGCTGCAGCGGCCCGCGCGCTTCTTGAAAGCGCGCGGGCCGCTTTATTCCTTTATTAATCGTTTACCGGATGATGACCACGGTTCCGTTGGGGATATTCTTGTAAATCCATTCGGCCACGCCCACCGGCACCCGGATGCAGCCCGAGGAGGCAGGCTTGCCCAATTGACGGGTGGCCGCGGCGTAATTGCCGTTGCTGCCCGGCACCTGATGGAAATAGATGCGCCCAATCACCCGCACCGCGTAGCGGCAATACCCCAAATTGGAGGAAAAGCCGGGCTTGCGGTTGGGGATCACATAGGTGCCCGAAGGGGTGGTGTAGCCCGATTTGCCGGTGGAAACCTTAAAGCTCTTGACCACCGCGCCGTTTCGGTAGACATAGGCGCGCTGGGTCTTTTTGTCCACCAGAATGCCAAAAGGCGAGGTGGGCGTTATGGTCTTGAGCCGGCTGGTCTTGATATAGCCCCGAATCTTGCGGTTGCCTCTGTAGCTGGTGGTCTCCACATAGCTGTATTGGCCCGAGGTCTTGAGCACCTTGACCCCCACCGATTGGCCGAAGATATAGCCCACTCTGCTTCCGCCGCCGGGCCTGCTGGTCAGATATACCTCGGAAAGGTAGTTGGCGTTGACCACGGTCACGGGCTTTGTAAACTCCTCCCAAATCTCCGGGGCATCCTCCACCGTGGGCGGGGCGTCGTAGGTAAAGCTCACCGAGGCAGTCGGGGAGGTGGCGCCGCTTTCGTCCACCAGGTAGGCCCGCAGGGTCATTTTCCCGGTGGCATAATAGTCGCCCCCGGCCTTTCGCCCGCTCCAGGAAAGGCTCTGGCTGCCCGCCGAAACCGTTTTTCCCTGGCTTACCCACTGGAGCTGGTTGCCCTTGGCGTCATACAGCGCGGCGTACAGCCGCCCGGACGCATTGGTCTTCAGGGTAAACTTCATGGCCTTGTTGGAGTCCGGATAGTAATAGCTGCTGGACGCCTTAAGGGAGGTGAGCTTGGGCGAGGGACGCAGGACGGTAAATTCCTTGGTGTACTCATAGCGCTTGGCTCCGGTTTTGAGCACCGCGCGCACCAGATAGCGCTTGCCCGGCGACAAGGTGCTTCCATCCCCCAGCCGACCGGAAAAGGCCATCTTCACCGATCCCCTGGAACGGCTCTTGTTGTAAAACTGGCTGAGCACCTTGCCGGTCTCCGCATCCATAATCTTCATCAGCAACCGGCCGCCGCGGTTCAGGCGCACAAAAAAGCTGATCTTTTCCCCGGCCATGGGATTGGCGCTGACCTTCAGCGCGGTGATGGCCCCGCTGGAGGCCGCCTTGGACTGGGCCGCCGGCATGACTGCGGCCTGAGCGCCGGCCAAGGGCATGACCATCATCAAAAGCGCCATGAAACAACAAAGAACCCTTCTCTTCATAAGCCTATTCCCCCAAAATAAACATTACTTGTATCATACCATCCAATATCTTCCATCGCAAGGGGTTTGTGCCGAAATGATGGCAAAAAAAGGGCGGCGCTTCGATTTATGGAGCGCCGCCCAATGCTCTATTTATTTTACCCTGTTTTTCAGGCCGCCCTTTTGGCCGCTGGTAAACTTTTGAAGGATGGTGGAGTCATAGGAAAACACGCTCTGGTTGCGGTCCGCGTTGGCCAACAGCGCGCATTCCACCATCTTGTCCACCATGGCGGAAAAACTCAGGCCGCTGCCCGTGGCCTCGAAGAGATAAAAGGCCAGCGAGCCCGGAATGGTGTTGATCTCCCCGATATAATAGCTCTGATCGCTCTCGTCGATGATGTAATCGATGCGCACCACGCCCTTGCAGTCCAGGCTCTTAAACACCTGAACCGAAAGATCGCGAATCTTCTCCGTCAACTCCCCGGAAATGGGCGCCGGGATCTTGCGGCTCAGGGAAGTCATGCCCTTGCTCGACCCCTTGCTGCCCCTCAGATACTTTTCGTCAAAGGTCAAAAACTCCTCCCACCGGGTGGGCATTTCCAGCACCGAGGCCTGCACGTCGTCGGCATAGCCCAGCACCGCGCAATTGACCTCGCTGAGCTTCTCCACCGCCTTTTCAATCAAAATGCGGCGGTCATAGGCCGAGGCCACATCCAGGGCATGGATCAGCCCCTCCCGGTCATTGGCCCGGCTGATGCCGATGGAAGAGCCCAAATTGGCCGGCTTTACGAACATCGGGTATTCCAGCGCGGCCTCGATTTTCTCAACGCACCCGGCCTGATCGCGCTTCCAATGGGCCCTGTCGATCCAACAATCGGGCAACACCGGGAAGCCGCAGCCCCGAAACAGCTGCTTCATGGCGATCTTGTCCATGCCCACCGAAGAACCCAGCACCCCGCTGGAGGTATAGGGCACGCCCCAAAGCTCCAACATGCCCTGAAGGGTTCCGTCCTCCCCGTTCATGCCGTGCATCACCGGCATCACCACATCGGCCTCGGCCACGAGTTTCTTGGCCCCGCCGAACAGGCTGCGCTTTTCGGTGGGGTATTCGATGAGCTGCAGCTTGCCCTTTTCGGCCATGGGCAGCACATGGGTCACCTGGGCGGAATCGAAGTTCTGATAAAACCCCGCCTCCTTAAGCCGGTCGCCGGTATACCAATTGCCCTGCCGGTCGATATACACCAGAATCGTCCGGTATTTTTCCTTATCCGCCGCGCCCGCGGCCTGCAGCCCCGAAATCACCGAAACGTCGTGTTCACAGCTCCGGCTTCCGAATATGACGGCCAAATTGATTTTCATTGCGATTGCCTCCTCATTCCCGGGCCTCAGTTTTCGCTATAATTGTCGGGCAGGTCGTTTTCAAACAGCACCACATCCCCGCTCTGGCCGATCTGGCCCAATATCCTGGTGGCCTCGTTCAGATCCGCCACCACATGCAAATCTTCCTTTTGAAAGCCCTTTTCCACCATGGCCTGCACCATGGGGCGGCAGCGCTTGCGCCCCACCAAAATCGCCACGTCGCAGCTGTCGGCCATCTGTTGGCCGAACAGATAATTGAGCTTTTCCTCCTGTTCCCCCAGCTCCACCATGCCCGGGGTCACCACGATGCGCCGGCCCGGAAAGCCCTTCAAAACCTCCATGGCCGCCTTGGCGCCCGCGGGGTTGGCGTTGAAGGCGTCGTCGATCACCGTAATGCCGCCCGCGCCCGGCAAAATCTGAAGCCGGTGCTCCACCGGCTGAACCCGGGTCATGCCCCGGGCGATTTCCTCCATGGTCATGCCCAGGTGGCGGGCCAGCGCGCAGCACAGCACGATGTTTTGAATATTATGCCTGCCCAGCATTTTGGTTTCGCACTTCACCCGCTCGCCCTGGCCGCTGACCAAAGTGAAGCGGCTTCCGAAGGGACCCACCTCGATATCCTCGGCGCGCATATCCAGATAGCCGCCCTCCAGCCCGGCCTGATATTTTTCACACTTGGCCCGCTTGAAGAGCTTATCCACCTCGCCCCCGTCGGCCGCGAAAAAGCCCACGCCGTCCTTGGGCAAGCCCTCGATGAGCTCGAATTTGGTGTTGGCCACGGTGGAAACATTTCCAAAGGTTTCCAGATGCTGGGGCCCCACCGAGGTAATCATGCCGTATTTTGGATGCACCAAATCCACCAATTCCTTGATATCCCCCACATGGCGCGCGCCCATTTCGGCGATAAACACCTGATGATGGGGTTCCAGCTGCTCCCGGATCACCCGGGTCAGGCCCATGGGGGTGTTGAAGCTGCTGGGCGTGGCCAACACGTCAAACTTTTCCGACAAAATGGCGGCCAGCACAAACTTGGTGGAGGTCTTTCCAAAGCTTCCGGTGATGCCGATCTTAATGAGGTCGTCCCAGGCGGCCAGCTTGGCCTTGGCGTCGTTCAGGTAATGGTTATTGATGCCCTTTTCCACCGGCTGCATGATATATCCCGCCACCAGCGCCAAATACGGGGTGGCAATGAACAAAAGATAGCCCGGAAGGCCCAGGAAGTTCAATACCGCCGTGCCCGCCAAAGACACAACGCCCAGGGCCACATACAGCCGTTTGACCCTGGCGGTAAAGACCAGGGGCTTTTTTTGGGGCTGCCTGCTCTGCCGCTCAAACAGGGCCAGGGCCGTGGCCGCAAAGCCCAAAAGCGTGATGATCCGCCCGATCACCTGACCGGTGGTCCCAAAGAACGCGCCCAAAAGCAGGTTCAGCCCATAGTAGGCCACCGTGAAGACCACGCCCACATTCAAGGTCCAGCCCAAAAGCTTGTTTCGATTTTTATTGGCCCATCGCAGATAGCCGTCCAGCTGATAGCTTTCCAGCTGAAGCATGTGCACATAATACTTGGAGCACAGCGTGCACAGCGCGGCCACCGCGATCATCTCCACCCAGTTAAGCCACATGAATAGAATTCCTCCTATACCCTTTATCCCAGGAAGTTTTTCGATATGGTTTGAAAATTCTGATATTGATCCAGGTATGCAAAATGCCCGCAATCCTTGAGCACCACCAGCCCGGCGTCCGGAATTTCCTTTTCCATGACCTTGCCCATCCAAAGGGGGGTTGCGGTGTCGTTTTCTCCCCAGATGAGCAGCGCGGAGGCGCGTATTTTGGGCAGGCAGGGGCGCAGGTCCTGATTGACCACCTGAACAAAGGTCTTGCGCATTTCAGGGCTGAGCGCCCTGTAATCGGCGGAACCAAATTTTTCCTGGAGCGCCTGGCGCATTTGGCTTACCTTTTCCTCTCCCAGGAGCTTTTTCGCCGCCCCGGATTCATAAACCGACTTCAGGCCCTTGTACAGCGCGGTTCTCGCCCGGGACTTCAAACTCTTTTTGGGGATCAGCCCGGCGCACCCGGTGAGCACCAACTTGCCCACCAATTCGGGATAGGTGGCGGCCAGCAAAATCGCCACCCTTCCGCCAAAGGAATGGGCCATGATATCGGCGCCCTCGATTTTAAGCGCCCGAATCAGGGCCGCGGTCTGCTCCATGTAATCGGTCACATTCCAGGGCCTGGGGGGCTGTCCGCTCCGCCCATGTCCCGGAAAATCCAAAACCGTTATGCGGTGATTGTGCTGGAAATCCCGGATCACCGGAAGCCAGCTCTCCACCTTGCCGCCCCAGCCATGCAGCAGCAAAAGCGGCTTCCCGCTCTGGCCATGCTGCTCATAATACAAAGAGGCGCCGTTTAAATCTATGGTCATATCGTTCTCCCTTTGGGGGCCGCTTGGCGTCCCAATTTTGTTTATTTCGGCCTAAGGCATTATATGCCCCAACGCGTCGAGAAAGATTTCAGAATACAGAAAAAGCCATGGCCGGTATCAACTCCGAGGGGGGTCGGGGGCCGCCGCCCCCGAATAAAAGCCGCTGGAGGACGACCTGCGCGTCCGCAAGCTGCTTCCTTATGGGGTGCAGGATTGGCCGTGAATCTTTGATTCACAAATCCTGCACATTTCCGTCGAAAACGAAGTTTTCGGCGGACTTCCTTTATATGCCCAATTCTTCCCGAAAAACCCGGCGCAACCGCGCCATGCCTTCCACTATTTTATCGCATTCCAACCGGGAAAAGCCCAATCTCAGGCTGTTTTTGCCCCGGCCGTCCGGGTAAAACACATCCCCCGGCACATACAGCACCCCGCTACGCCGCGCCGCCTTTAACAGCCTTCGGGTATCCACGCCCTCATCAAAGCTCACGAACACCGAAAAACCGCCGTCCGAGCGCGGCCAATGGGCGATATCCGAAAATTGCCGCTCCAGCTCGCTCAACATGGTCTCCATGCGCTGCCGGTACAAGGCGCGGGAAGCCCTCAAATGCCTTTCCAGATGGCCCCTGCGGCAGAACTCATACAGCCCGGCCTGCTGCAAAACCGCGGTATGGATATCCTCGTTATATTTTTCATTGAGCAGGTAGCGGGCGAGGGCCTCCGGCGCCACCACCCAGCCCACCCTGAGCCCGGGAAACAGCACCTTGGAAAAACTGCCCGCATAGATCACCACGCCCGAGCGGTCCATGGCCTTCAGGGCCGGATAGGACTCGCCCCGGTAGCGCAGTTCCTCGCTGAACCCGTCCTCCAAAACCGGCACGCCGTATTGCGCGCACAGGGACAAAATCCTTTCCCTGCGCTCAAAACTCATGTTGAGCCCGGTGGGGTTTTGATAGGTGGGCACGCAGTAGATCAGCTTGGGCCGCTCTTTTTGAAGCGCCCGCTCCAAGGCCTGGGCGCTCATGCCCTGCCCGTCCATCTCAATGGGCACAATGCGCGCGCCCCGGGATTTTAAAAGGCCCAGCACCCCGTTGTAGCAGGGCGCCTCCACAAACACGGTTTCCCCTTCCTCCACCAGGGTGCGCAATACCAGCTCCACCCCCTGGCGGAAGCCGTTGGTGATGAGCAGCTGTTGGCCGGCAAAGTCAATGCCCTTGCTCCCCAGATACTCCTTTAAATAGCCGCGCAGCGGCTCATAGCCCGGCACATAGCCATAGTTGAGCAGCACCCCGCCCTCCCGGGCCAGGGCGTCGTTCATGGCCTTTCGAAAGGCCTCGGCGGAAAACACATGGTGATCCGGGGCCAGCGAGGCAAAGGAGATCACCCCGGCCGCCGGCCGCTCCATGCGCCCGACCTCCTCCCGGTAATGGGTAAACCGCCGGGCAGAGGGGGTAATCATGCTTTCCCAATCCAGGCCTTTCAGGCCGGACGGGGCGGCCTGGGCCCGGGCGGTGGGCAAGACAAAGGTACCCAACCCGCGCCGGGTCTCCAAAAGCCCGTCCTCCATCAGATAGCGGTAGGCCTCGTCCACCGTGCCCCGGCTCAGATGCATGGCCTGGGCCAGTTCCCGGGAGGAGGGCAGCTTGCCCGGCGGCAGCTCCCCGGACAGGATGCGGGCACGCAGGGCGTCCCGAAGCTGCAGATACAGCGGCTTGTCCCCGCGAAGATCCAGCTGAAACATGGGCCCGCCCTCCTGTCCCGCGCCTCACGAGGGGCTTTCATTATTTTCCACCATATTATTGTATACCATTCCCGCCCAAATGAAAAGAGCCGCCGCCCCGCGAATCTGGCCGGGCAGTGGCCCTGTTGGAAACAAAAAGCGGTGTTTCGGTTAAAATTTCCTTATTCCTCCCGCAGGAAGGGGTCGTTTTCCGGATGGGCCTCGGGCAAATGTTCGCAAATCATAATCAGCGCGTCCTCGCTGTTCTCATAATAGCGCTTGCGGTAGCCCACATCGGTGAAGCCCAGCTTGTGATAGAGGTTTTGGGCCACGGTATTGCTCCTTCGGCATTCCAGGGTCATCCAGCTCATGCCCGAATCCGCGGCCAGCTGCATCATGGCCCGGGTCACCTTTTCCCCATAGCCCAGCCCGCGCTTATCGGGCCGCACCGCGATATTGGTGATATGGCCCTCGTCCAGCACAAACCATACCCCGGCATAGGCCACGGCCACCCCGTCCTCCCGGAGCACCACATAGCGGGCGCACTTGTTTTCCTGCACCTCGCGCACAAAGGATTCCCTGGACCAGGGATGGGAAAAGCTCTTTTCCTCCACCTCATGCACCGCGTCCACATCCGCCAGGGTCATGATCCCCAATTCAATTTCCGCCATTGCGTTCCCTCTCCTCTTTGGCCAGGCGCTCCCGTTCGGCCTGGGAGGCCCTGAGGTAAATGGGCTGAAGCTCCAGGTAATTTACAGCCTCATCCTTTAAAAGTCCGGCCAGCACGCAGGCCGCCCCGGGCCGGATACAGGCCATATGCGCCGGGGCGCGCAGGGCCCGCCGGCCCAGAATCCGCTCCACCGCCGGCATATGCGCCTTGAGCCCATCCCCTAAAAACAAAAGTTGGCCCTCCCCGGGCAAGGTTTCCAAAAATTCTTCCAGGGCAACGGCCCGATCCGGAAGGAGGCGAACCGGCCGCTTCCCCATCTGCGAGGCGTCAAAGGCCGCACAATACACCTGGCCCCGGCGGGCGTCCAATATCGGGCAGACCGTGCCGGGAAAGCCCGACGCGCCCATGGCCAACACCTCCAGGGCGTCAAGCCCCAGGCAGGGCTTTTGGGCGGCGTGGGCCAGGGCCTTGACCGTGCACACCCCGATGCGCACTCCGGTAAAGGAGCCCGGCCCGGCCACGGCCGCGAACAGATCCACATCCCCGGGCCGGATGCCGGCCGCGGAAAGGGCGTCGTCAGCCATGGGCATGATGGTCTGGCTGTGGGTCAGCCCATGGCTGGCCACGATTTCGTGGGTCAGCACGCCGTCCTCATACAGCGCCACCCCGGCCACCGGGCCCGAGGTATCCATGGCAAAAATCCTCATCTGGCTTCCTCCCACTCTTTCACGGCCCGGTAAATCTCCTGAGCGCGCCCCATATCAAAGCATTCCACGCGCACCTTGCGCAGATCGTCCTCAAAATCCCGCTCAAAGCGGATTTCCATGCGGCGGGGCGGGCATAGATCCACCTGTTCCGGCCATTCCACCAGGGCCAGGCCGTCGCCCCCGATGAACTCGTGAAGCCCCGCGGCCTCAAATTCCTCATAATCCTCCAACCGGTACAGGTCAAAATGGTAAAGGGGAATGCGCGCGGCATAGGGCTGCATCAAGGTGAAGGTGGGGCTGGGCATGGGGCCAACGACGCCCAGCGCCCGGCCCATGCCCCGGGCCAGCACCGACTTGCCCGAGCCCATTTCGCCCATGAGCAGCACCGTGTCGCCGGGTTCCATATAGCCGGCCAGCAATGCGCCCAGGGCCCGGGTCTCCTCTTCGCAGCGGGTTTTGATTTCGATCATGGCAATGTTTAGCTCCTTTTTCCGTGCAGCAGCGGCGACAGCGGCTTATACAACAGGTAGGTCACCGCGCAAAGCACCACGCCCTTAATGAGGTTAAAGGGCACGGTGGCCAACAAAATCAGCTTGGCCATGCTGTCCACCATGGGGATTGCCCCGGCGATCATGCCCACAATGGCCTCTTCGGTCATACTAAAGGCGCCCATGTAGAAGGGGATCATGATGTACAGATTGGTGACCGCGCCCATGACCACAATGGCCACAATGCCCAGCAGCATGCCCAACAGCGCGCCTTTGCGGGTTTTCATGCGGCCGTACACCAAAGACGCGGCCAGGGCAAAGCTCCCGGTCATCAGAAAATCGGCCAGCTCGCCCACCCCGGCGCTGGAGGTAAAGGTCAGGCCGATCAAATCCTTAATCAACTGAATCATCAGCGCGGCCACCGGGCCCATGGCAAAGCCGCCCAAAAGCACCGGCACCCCGGAAAAATCCAGTTTGTAGATGGGCGGCACAATGGGAATGCCCGGGATAAAATAGAGCACGCTGGCGATGGCGCTCAAAACGGCTATGCGGGCCAAGGTGGCGGGGGTAAAAAACGCTTTCTTCATGAAAAACCTCTCCTTTTGCCTGAAATGCAACAGCGACCCCTGGGACATGAGCCATCAGGGGCCGTATGCACGGCAAAGGGGAGAATGCGCTCTTCTTCCATCCAGACTTTTCCGGAAAACCGGTTCACTGTCGGCTTCGGAGTTACACCGAATCTGCCTTTCGGCTCGCGGGCTTTACCGCCGGTAGGGAGTTTCACCCTGCCCTGAAGATCCCTTCGGAATGCTGTTTTTCGGCTTTAAGAATAGCGCAGATTGCCAAATTTGTCAACGGAATCTGCGCTAAAATCAGGGAAAGGCCCCAATGAAGCCCTCCTTTGCCCCGAAAAACCTCAGATTGGACGCGCTTTTTTGCCCCCATCCCTTGACCGTTTCATAAAATAAGCGTAATATAAAATCAACTTTTGGACTTCCCTATTTCTATTGAAAGAAAGGAAAGCGTATGATGCAGTCTGTTTTCGGCAATGCGCGCCCTGTCTGGCGCAAGGGCGCAGCGGAGGTCAACGCCTATGTGGATTTTGCCGCCAGGTTTGAAGCCCGGCCCGAGGGCGGCCCTTATGTCTTAAACATCTCGGCGGACGCCCAATACATCGTGTATCTCAACGGCCGGTATGTGAACGGCGGCCAGTACGCGGATTTCCCCAATTACAAGGTTTACGACGCCCTGGATCTGACGCCCTTTGTGCGGCCGGGCAGGAACATCCTCAAGATCGGCGGCTATTGCCCGGTCACCGACAGTTCCACCTACCGCCTGGGCCATCCTTCGGTGATCTTCGCGGTGAAAGACGGGGAGGATTTCGTGCTGGAAAGCGGGGAGGACACCCTGTGCGCCGCCGATCCCTGCTATAAGAGCGGAGCGGTGGACAAAGTTACCGGCCAATTGGGCTATTCCTTCGAATACGACGCCCGGCCCGACAGCTTTTTCGCCGGGGAAACGATCGACGAATCCGCCATGGAGCGGGCGATTTTGGCCCCCATGCCCGAGGCTTATTATCCCCGGCCCATCAGGAAATTGGACCTTTTGCCCCGCCGCCAGGGCGTTGTGCTCAGCCAGGGCGTGTTCTCGGAGGCCCAGGGCGATACCGTGGGCCAGCGCGTGCAGTACGCCGCCATGGCCTTTCGGGAATTCGCCCAGATGACCGGCCTGCCCGCGCCCCAGGAGGTGGTCCGGGAAGCGCCGCTATGCTTCGCCTGCCCGGACGGGGAGGGCATCTTCCTGGTCATCGACCTGATGGAAAACGACGCGGGCTATATCGATTTGGATATCGAGCTCAATGAATCCGCGGAAATTCTGCTGGGCTGGGGCGAGCATCTGGACGATTTGAGGGTGCGCGCCTATCGCGACGGGCGCAACTTCGCGGCCCGGTACATGGCCCGGGCCGGGCGGCAACAGTTTACCTATCTCTACCGCCGCAACGGGCTGAGGTATCTTCAGCTGTTGGTGTATGCCCATGAATTCAAACTTTACTACGCCGGCCTGCGCCCCACCGTGTACCCGGTGAGCCAGGGCGCCGCCTTCCACACCGCGGACAAGCTGCATCAGCGCATCTATGAAATCAGCAAGCGCACCTTGCTCAACTGCATGCACGAGCACTATGAGGATTGCCCCTGGCGGGAGCAGGCGCTGTACACCATGGATTCCCGCAACCAGATGCTGTTTGGCTACTACGCCTTTGGGGAGTATGAATTCGCCAGGGCCAGCCTGCGGCTGATGAGCCTGTCCATCCGGGAAGACGGCTTTTTGGAGCTTTGCGCCCCGGCCAAGGTGTCCATCACCATCCCCTCCTTCACCGCCGTCTATCCGGTTCAGCTCCAGGAATACCTGTCCTTCAGCAAGGACAAGGCCTTTGCGCGGGAGATGCTGCCGGTGGCCGAGCGCATCGGGGATATGTTCCTGAGCCATGTGGATGAGACCGGCCTGATTCCGGCCTTCCGGGACAAGCAATACTGGAATTTCTACGAATGGCAGCCCTATCTGGAGGGTTATATGACCCCGGAGCAGGACGACCTGCCCCAGCGGTACGACGCCCCGCTGCAGGCCTTTGTGTCCCTGTGCCTGGCGCGCCTGGCCATCATCGAGGAGCAATTGGAGCGCCCGGAGCGGGCCCATACCTACCGCCAGGCCGCCCAGGCGCTGAATCGGGAACTTCACCGCCAATTCTACGACGCCGGAAAGGGCCTGTACTACTCCTTCCGCAACGCGCGGGAAGCCTGGCATGAGGCCCAACTCACCCAGGCGCTGGCGGTGTACTGCGGGGCCTGCCCGGAAAGCGAGCTGGATAAGGTGCTTGACCACCTCACCGGCAACGCCTTGGTTCCGGTGACCCTGAGCCACAGCGTATTCCAGTACGACGCCCTGATGAAGCGGCCCGAGCGGTACGGCCGGTGGGTGTTTGACCATGTGGCCCAGGTATTCGGGGCCATGCTGGAAAACAAGGCCACCACCTTTTGGGAGACCGAAAAGGGCGCCTGGGACTTCACCAACGCGGGCAGCCTGTGCCACGCCTGGTCCGCGGTGCCGGTGTATCTGTATTATGCCTATGCCCTGGGCGCCAGGGCCGGGGAAAACGGGGCCGAGCTCGACCGGCCGGCCCCGGTGGACAGCGGGCTGTACGAGCTGAGGGCCACTTTCCGCCTGCCCGACGGAACGGTAAGGGAAATTAAAAAATAAAGGAAGGGGAGCGGTTTTTTATGGAGGGGCCAGGGGGAACCTTCCGTATGGTTCCCCCTAGGCCCCTCCAAACCTCCCCTACCCCTTCCAGCGGTTTTGGGGCAACGTTCGCTCCGCTCCCGGCTATCGGAGTTTGCCGTGCCGGGCACGGCAGGATAAAGGCTAAGGCCCTAACCGAAGCGCAAAGCCCGCTGGATTAGGGCCTTTTTCTTATTTTGCCGCGTTTAGCGGGCAATTTTAGCTAGCCTCGGCGGAGTGTTGCGGGGGGTGGCCCCGCGCCGGGGGCGGCAAGCCCCCACAGCGGCCGTTTGAAGGGGGTTATGGGTGGTGTGGAGGGATTTAAGGGGGAGGATTCGGAACTCCCCCTAATCCCTCCACAAATTGCCGCCCACTCTGGGCAATTTTTGCTTCCCTTTGCAAAAGGGAACCACATCCTCCCCCTGGCCCCTCCATAAAAACCCCTCCCCGCCAGGGGAATTTTCGCATCCCTTTGCAAAGGGAGAATTCCTCCACAAAAACCATAATTTCTTGGCATTTTAAAAGGAGCGTCCCGAAAACCGGGCCGCTCCTGAAGTTTAACCCCTCCGCATGTCAATAAACCAGCGCCGCCGCCTCGCATCTCTCCGCGAAGCGGCGCCGCATTTCTCTTTTTTGTTCCCCTTACACGATCTTATCCAGCTCCACCAGCGCCGCGGCATACACCTCCAGCGCCAGGAAAAGGTTGGGCAGGTAGTTGAGCTCGTCGGGCTGATGGCCGCCGCCATGGCCCTCGGGCAGCTTGACCGGGGGCTCGGGCAGATCCTCGGGCAGGCCCGGGCCATAGGTGATGGCGCAGGGCATGACCCTGGAATAGGTGCCGCCGCCCATGGAATAGGGCTCGTCGTTGCGGCCGGTGACCTGGCTGTAAACGTCCATCAAGGCCACGGCGCGCGGATCCTTCTTGTCGATATAGAAGGGCTTGCCCAAGGAGATGGTATCGATCTCAAAGCCGCGCTGGGCGCATTTTTCGCGGAAGCCCTTTTCGGTCTGGGTCAGGTCAGAGGCCACGCTCAGACGGCAGTCCACATGCAGGGTCAGCCGGCCCGCCTTGGTGTAGGCCACGCCCAGGTTCATGGTGGTCTTGCCGCTGTCCGGATCCTCGCAGCCAATGCCGCTGGTCTCGCCAAAGTAGTCGCGGCTCATCTCTTCCACCGACCGCATGGCGCGCTGGGCGCCCTCGTCCAAAAGTCCGCTCTTGAGCAGCGCGCCCGAGAGCAGGTTGAAGGCGCTGACGCCCTTGTCCGGGGAAGCGGCATGGGCGGCCAGGCCCGCGGCTTCCATCACGCAGCCGTTTTCGCCATCCGGACGCACCGTGATGCGCTCGTCCACAAAACCGGCCTTTTGAAGCGCTTCCTTGGCTTCTTCGGCGCTCACGGCCAGATGGGCCTGGGCGTGGGCGGGCACCATGTTGTCCACCAATCCGCCCTCAAAGTCCTTGAGCACCTTTAAAGAGCCCAGATCAATGGAGATATGGGCGCCCAAGGTGCCCTTTTGGGCATAGTTCAGCGGGAAACCGGCGTCCGGCACCAGGGCCACCACCGGCTGCACCGGGTCATGGGCGATATAATGGGAGAGATCCTGCATGCCGGTCTCCTCGGACAGGCCGCAGATCACCCGAATGCCGTGCTTGAGCTCCACCTTCAAGTCGCGCAGCATCTTCATGGCGAACAGGCCCATCACCGCCGGGCCCTTGTTGTCGCTGCATCCGCGGCCCACCACCCAGTCCTCGTTCAGCCGGGTCAGGTCGTAGCAGGGATAAATCCATCCGTCTCCCGGAGGCACCACGTCCAGATGGCCGATGATGGCGATGCTGTTCTCAATGGGCCCCATGCAGATGGAGCCGCAGTAATGGTCGTGATTTACGCTGTGAAAGCCCATTTCCTCGCCGCGCTTCAGGGCGAAGTTGAGCATCTTATCGCAATCCGGGCCAAAGGGCTTGCCTTCCTCGGCCAAGTCGGCCCGGCTCACGCTGGGCACCTGCACAAAGCGGCGGATTTCCTCCACCATTTCCTCTTTATGCGCCTCGATCCAGGCGCGAACCTGTTTCAAAAATTCCGGATCCACCTTCGGCATTCCAAAGACCTTCCTTTCCCCAGGCGCGGGCGCGCCCTCGTTACAGCTATCAGTATACACACCCGCGCCCTTTTTCGTAAAGCCTTTTTGAGAAATTTCTTTATTCAATGGGCGGCGGGCCCGCTTCACGCCATGGGGCCGCCTGAATTTTGCTTCAGCGGCAGGAATCGGATGGACGGGTGCAGAACAGTAGATAAGGAAGAGAAGCGTCCATCAATTTGGGGAAAGGAGCGCCGCCCATGTTACCGGAGCCGGAACAATCCCCCAGACCCGAGCCCGAAAAACAGCCGCCCAAGGAAAAAAAGGAATCCTCCGGGGCGCTGGAAACCGTGCTGGAAATCGCCTTTGACCTGTTGGACATCTTTTGGGATTAGATTTTAAGCGAAGCCCCATGCGCAGCCGGTAAAACAGTTTTACCCAATCCGGATCATTCTCATATTCCCGCGCGTCCAAAATGGCCCGCAGGGTTCTTTGTCCTGTCCTTTTATCCAAAATCGCCAAGATCCTGACGATGTAATTTCCCGATACCCTTTTCCTGATATTTGGCCTACTCCTTTTCCAACCCCTCCACATACGCCCGGGGCGTTATGCCGTATTCGGCGCGAAAGGCCCGGTAAAAATTGGCGTAGTCGTTAAAGCCGAACTGTTTATAGACCTCCGACGGATTTTTCCCCGCCCTCAGGCGCTCCCGGACGCCCATGAGCCGGCGCTGCAAAATATAATGATACACCGAACTGCCCATCTGCTTTTTGAACTCGTGGGACAGATGATACTTGCTGACAAAAGCGGTTTCGGCCAGCCGCTCCAGGCTCAGGGGCTGATCCAAGTGGGCGTTGATATAGCGCGCGACCCCGTCCACCAGATCGCTCCTCTTCACCGGAGGGCTGCCGGCCGACATCTGGGCGCGGCCCAACTCCACCATGAGCTGGGTGAGCAGAGCCTTGGCCATGGCCTCGGAGCCAAAGGCCGGCCGCTGGCTTTCCCCGGCCAGGGCGTCCGCCAGGTCAAACAGCCGCGCGCTCCTGGCCGCCTCCAGCCGAAGCAGGTTTTCCCGCTCCCTTCCCGGCCCGTTAAAGCATTGTTCCAGCGCGGCCTCCGGGGCGATTTCCCTTAAATAGCCCCGGCTGATCCAGAGCACCAGCCGCTCATAGGCCTCCCCGGGTTCGGGGAAAATGGGCTGATGCAGCTCCTGGGGGGAGATGAGCAGGATATCCCCGGGCAGCAGGGCGTAGCACCGGCCCTCCACCGCGTACTCCACCCTTCCGGCGCAAAAGAAATACACCTCGTAAAAATCGTGATGATGCAGCGCCACCTCGGACAGATGGGCGTCGTGATAGCGATAGATCTCATATTGATTTTTGAGCATAATCTGACGCCGGGTAAAGGGCTGATTTTGGGCTTTCATCCGCGCGCCTCCCCTCTTTTTTCCCTTATTTTACCGCAAGATTTACAATCAATCAAGCAACATTCCACCATCCGGGCCGTGCTATAATGAGGGCAGAAAACCGGGCCCACAGCCCTTGCAGGGAGGCGTTTCCCATGAGCGACTTTTACGGCGAAAACTTTATGCTGCCCACCTTGGCCGCGCGCAAATTGTATCACGACTACGCCAAGGAGATGCCCATCTTCGACTATCACAACCACCTGCCCATCCAGGAAATCTATGAGGACAAGCGCTATGACACCATCACCGAACTGTGGCTCAACGACGACCATTACAAATGGCGGGCCATGCGGGTGGCCGGCATTCCCGAGCAATACATCACCGGAAGCGCCAGCGCGCTGGACAAATTCAAGATGTGGGGCCGGACGGTGGAAAAGCTGATCGGCTGCCCGCTGTATTATTGGACGCATCTGGAGCTCAACCGGTATTTTGGCATTGCCGAACCCCTGACCGAGGGGAGCGCCGAATCCATCTTTCACCGGGCCAACGAGATGCTCAAAACCCCGGAATACTCGGCCCGCGCCCTGCTTCGGCGCATGAACGTCCGGGCGCTTTGCACCACCGACGACCCGGCGGACGATTTGGCGCTGCATTTAAAGCTCAAGGGCGAGGATATGGGCTTTAAGGTGCTGCCCGCCTTCCGGCCGGACAGCGCGCTGAACATCGCCGCCCAGGATTTTGCTTCGTACATGGAGCGCCTGGGCCGCTCGGCCGGCATCGCCGTCACCTCCATGGACAGCCTGTTCCAGGCCCTGAACGCCTGCATGAACCGCTTTGAGCGGGCGGGCTGCCTGTTAAGCGACCACGGCTTTGTGGATTTCGGATACACCCTGGATCACAGCCAGGCCCAAACCGCCCTGGAGCGCGCGCTTTCGGGCCAGCCGGTCTCCGAGGCCCAGGCGCTTTCCTACAAGAGCGCGCTGTTGGATTTTCTGGCCGGGGAATATACCCGGCGGAACTGGGGCATGCAGATTCACACCGGGGCCATGCGCAACACCAACAGCCGGGGCCGCAGGGAGACCGGCTTTGTAAACGGATACGACTCGGTGGGCGCGGCCACCGATCCCCATCAGCTGGCCGTATTCTTCAACCAGCTGTATGAGCATCACATGCTGCCCAACACCGTGCTGTACAGCCTGAACCCGGTGGACAACCCCATGCTGGCCACCATGGCCGTGAACTTCTGCGACGGGGAGATCCCGGGCAAGGTGCAGCTGGGCAGCGGATGGTGGTTCAACGACACGGTGCGGGGCATCGAGCGCCAGCTGGACGAGGCCATTGAAAACGGGCTGTTGGGCTCCTTTGTGGGCATGCTCACCGACAGCCGCAGCTTCACCGCCTTCACCCGCCACGAATTCTTCCGGCGCATCTTGTGCCGCAAGCTGGGCCAGTTGATCGAGGACGGCGAATATCCGGCGGAGCAAATGGACGCGGTGGGCCGGATGGTTCAGGATATCTGCTTCAACAACGCCGCGCGCTTCTTCCACCTTCAATAATTTGGCGTCAGGAGGAACGATTCATGAAGATGACCTTTCGGTGGTACGGGCCGGACGACCCGGTTACTTTGGATAAAATCCGCCAGATTCCGGGCATGAGCGGGGTGGTCTCGGCGGTGTATGAGGTGCCCGCGGGCGAGGTTTGGCCCGAGGAAAGCATCGAGCGCATCCGCGCCCAGGCCGCCCAAAACGGGCTGGAGTTTGAGGTGGTGGAGAGCGTTCCGGTGCATGAGGACATCAAATTGGGCGCGCCCGGCCGGGACCGGCTCATCGCCAACTACGCGGAAAATATCCGCCGGCTGGGCAAGGCCGGGGTCAAGGTGATCTGCTACAACTTCATGCCGGTGTTCGACTGGCTGAGGAGCGAGCTCAGCCACCCTCTGCCCGACGGCTCCAACGCCCTGGCCTACGACAACCAGACCGTGCAGTCCATGGATCCCTTAAAGAGCGAGCTCTCCCTGCCCGGGTGGGACGAGAGCTACACCCACGAGGGGCTGCGCGCGCTGCTCACCCAGTACAAATCCATTGACGAAGAGCGGCTTTGGGACAACTTTGCCTACTTTTTGAAGGCCATCATCCCGGTGTGCGAGCAGGCGGGCGTCAAAATGGCCATCCATCCGGACGATCCGCCGTGGGGCATCTTTGGCCTGCCCCGGATCATCACCGGAGATGAGAGCTACGCCCGCATGGCCGAAATCTGCCCCTCCATTTACAACGGCATCACCCTTTGCACCGGCTCCTTGGGGGCGGACCCCAACAACGACCTGGCGGCGCTGGCCCAAAAGTACGCGGAGCGCATCCACTTTGTGCACGCGCGCAATGTGAAGATCACCGGGGAGCGCTGCTTTGAGGAGGCGCCCCATCTGTCCCGGATGGGCTCTTTAAATCTGTATGAGATTTTGAAGGCCCTGCATGACGCCGGGTTTGACGGCTACATCCGGCCCGATCACGGCCGCATGATCTGGGGCGAGACCGGACGGCCGGGCTATGGCCTGTACGACCGGGCGCTGGGCGCGGCCTATATCAACGGGCTTTGGGAGGCCATCAGCGCCGGAAGATAATCGACACGCCCAAAATCATATTTTCAGGAGGAATTTTCCCATGAATCTTCCCTTTCAAATCGATTTGACCGGCCAGGTGGCGGTGATCACCGGGGGCGGCGGGGTGCTGTGCTCCTCCTTTGCCCAGGCCCTGGCCCAATGCGGCGCCAAGGTGGCCATATTGGATATCAACGAGGCCGCGGCCCAAAAGGTGGCGGAAACCATCACCCGGGAGGGCGGCGTTGCCCTGGCCATCGCGGCCGACTGCCTGAACGCCCAAAGCCTGGCCGCGGCCCATGAGCAGGTCAACCAGGAATTGGGCCCCTGCACCATACTCATCAACGGCGCGGGGGGTAACAACCCCAAAGGCACCACCGACGACGAGCAGTTTAACCCGGATCTCACCGGCATCAAGAGCTTTTTTGAGCTGGATCCCGAGGGCGTGAAATTTGTGTTCAACCTGAACGTGGTGGCGGCGCTGATGACCACCCAGGCCTTTGCCAAGGACATGATCGGCAAGGCGGGCAACATCATCAACATCTCCTCCATGAACGCCTTCCGCCCGCTCACCAAAATTCCGGCCTACAGCGGGGCCAAGGCCGCGGTATCCAACTTCACCCAGTGGCTGGCCGTGTATCTGGCCAAATCCGGGGTGCGGGTCAACGCCATCGCGCCGGGCTTCTTTGTGACCAATCAAAACCGTGGGCTGCTGTTTGACGAATCCGGCGCGCCTACCCCGCGCACCGGCAAGATCTTGGCCGCCACCCCCATGGGCCGCTTCGGCGAAGCCGAGGAGTTGATCGGGGTTCTGCTGTTTTTGCTCTCCAACCCGGCATCCAGCTTTGTGACCGGGGTGGTCATCCCGGTGGACGGCGGATTTTCGGCCTATTCCGGGGTATAGAGCCATTCATTCCCTGGGAAGACCTGCCTTTTAAGGCGGTCTTCCCGTTTTTTTTATCCGTTGGGGCTATGGTTTTGCGCCATTTTGTGTTATGATAAAGGAAAATCAGGCGAAGTTTCTCATTATGACAGGATCAGGAGGGCTTTTTTTATGGATATTTTGCAAAAGATAGAGGCACTGGGCATCGTGCCGGTGGTGAAAATCAATCGCGCCGAGCAGGCGGTTCCGCTCTGCAAAGCGCTGTGCGCGGGCGGACTGCCGGTGGCCGAAATTACCTTCCGCACCGAGTGCGCGGCCCAGGCCATCCAGGCGGCGCGGGCAGCGCTGCCCGATATGCTGTTGGGCGCCGGCACGGTGCTCACCACCGGCCAGGTACAATCGGCCATGGAAGCGGGCGCGCAGTTCATCGTGACCCCGGGCTTCAATCCGGAGGTGGTGGATTTCTGCCTGGAAAAGGGCATTGCGGTGTTCCCGGGCTGTCCCACCACCAGCGATATGGAGCAGGCCATCGCCCGGGGATTAAAAGTGGTCAAGTTCTTCCCGGCCGAGGCCATGGGCGGCCTTAAGTTCATCAAAGCGGTGAGCGCGCCCTACGGCCAGCTGAAATTCATGCCCACCGGAGGCGTCAACGAATCCAATTTGATTGACTATCTGGCCTTTGACAAGGTGGTGGCCTGCGGGGGCAGCTGGATGGTCCCGGGCGATTTGGTGGAAAAGGGCGCGTTCGGCGAGATTGAGCGGCTTACCCGCTCGGCGGTGCAAAAGATGCTGGGCTTTGAGATCAAGCATGTGGGCATCAACACCGAATCCCCGGCGGCGGGCCTGGCCGCGGCCAGGCGCTTTGAGACGCTTTTCGGATGGAAGCTCACCGGCGAAACCGAAGGCGGCGTGTTCTGCGACCGGCATATTGAGGTCATCAAGGGCCGGGGCCGGGGCGAGATGGGCCATATCGGGGTGGCCTGCAACTTCCCCCACCGGGCCAAGGCCTACCTGGAAGCGCTGGGCGCGGAGTTTATCCCGGAGAGTCTGAGTTATGATGCCAAGGGCAAATTGACCATTGGCTACTTAAAGGAGACCATCGCGGGTTTCGCCATCCATATCGCCTCCAAATAACGGCTCCTGAACGAATTTAATTGACATTTCGTCTTCAGGCGGCTATTATAATTACGTCTGAAAACAAAACAAGCTGGACGGAGGATGCAGCATGAGCGAAAAAAAACCGATTTTCCGGCGCGGAAAAGCGTTGGCCTTTGGCCGCTTTATCCGGAATCTTTTGATATTGGCCATTGTTTGCGCAGTGGGCTGGTATTTCCTGCGCTATTACAATTACGGCGGAGGCGATCCGGCGGCCCAGACGCCCACAGCCGCGCCCACCCCGGTGCCCACGTCTGCACCCACTCCGGAACCCACGCCCCGGCCCACCATGGAAATCTCCTCTGCCCCGTCCGATCTTCAAATCGCCCAGAGCGTGGAACTTTCCGCGCCGGTTCCGGCCGAAGCGGGCAAATACACCTGCGATATAACCGAGTTCAGCGCCCTGAGCGTCAACGGCCAGCCCGCCGTCATGGCGCGGGGCACGGCTTCCACCAGTGATTTGGAAGTGGGCGATGGCATTATTTATCTGGCCATAACCGGCTATTCCGGCCAGAATATCAGCGAAAAGTATTTCCCGGTTCGCTATCCGGCCGGCGACAAAAACTTTGAATGCTGTGTGGATCTCTCGGGCTTTGAGGACGGCAACTATGTGCTGAGCCTGGTGCTGGAAGCGGATTTCTCGACCCAACCGCTGCGCCTGACCCCGGCCTCGGTCCGCGGCTTTGTGCTGGAAAATGGAATACTGGTAAAATAGGTCATCAACATTACGGGGATAAGCCAAGCCGCCGCGGAAACAATTCCGCGGCGGCTTCTGGGTGTTGACTTTGTCAACACCCTTCGAAAAAATGAAATATTCATTTTTTCGAGTTGCATCATTTTCCTTTGTCGCCCGTCAAAGGGCTTCGCCCTTCGCCGGGTACGCTCGGCGAATTTTCAATTCGCCGTCGCTAGTCGGGCTAACGCCCTCCCTTCCTCTGTCACCTTCGGTGACGGCCGGTCGGAGGCCGCGTTTACGCGGCTGGAGGTCCGAGGACAGCGCC
>DVJW01000002.1 GCA_018716505.1 Candidatus Faecaligallichristensenella faecipullorum
CATGTACAGCGGCAAATCGGGCAGGTTTTCCCAACGAACGGTCTTATGTTCCGAGAGCTGTTCGACTCCTTGGGATTCTTTCATGTATGGATGCCTCCTAACTTACGAATAATGAAATCATACCACATCAGAAACGGGTTGACAAGCGTTTTCTAATGATGTAATATGGTATTGAAAACTAGATTATGTAATGCTGGTGTGTGGAGGTGCTGTTGTATGAACTGGAAAGGCATTCAGGTATGGGGGGATTCGGTGCTCAAAGGCGTTGTGTTTGACAGCGACCGAAACCGTTACTGCGTCCTGAAGGAAAACGCGGTAAGCCGAATCGCGCAGGCCACCGAATTGCCGCTGTCCAATTGCGCGCGCATGGGCAGCACCGCGCCGCAGGCCCTTGAGCGCATGCAGCAGGCGCCCGATCAGTTAAAAGATCAATTGGTTTTAATTGAATATGGCGGCAATGATTGTGACTTTGATTGGAAGGCGGTGGCTGCCCAGCCGGAAAAGCCCCATCAACCCAATACGCCGGTGCATGAATTTGAGGAGGCCCTGCGCCGCATGGTGGCCTTTGTGCGCCAGTGTGGCGGCGTGCCGCTGATGACCACTTTGCCGCCCTTGGATGCGCCCAGGTATCTAAGCTGGATTGTGCGGCGCGATCAGGTGGAGAGAGCGGCGCTCATGCGCTTCCTGGGGGATGTACAGCGCATTTACCGCTGGCAGGAGCTGTACAATTTTGCAATCCTGAGGGTTGCGGCCTCGGTGACCTGTCCCTGCGTGGCGCTTCGGGAAAAATTTTTAAACGACCTGTGTGGCCAGGATCTTCTGTGCGTGGATGGCATTCACCCCAATGCCGAGGGACATAAACTGATGGCCAACTACTTCGTGGAGCAGCTGGCCGGCGTATAAAGTTAAGCGTTTTCGAAAAAGGGCTCTCCGCTCTTTTTATAGCAAAGGGTTCCGAATTCATCGAAATCCAGGTGAATGGGCTGGGCGTCGATATACTTCAAGATTTCATCCATGCGCACGCTGTCGGCCAGGCTGACGAAGGAAAAACTGACGCCCGCCTTTTTCGCGCGCCCGGTGCGGCCAATGCGGTGAATGTAATATTCGTTCTGCTGGGGCAGGTCGTAATTGATGACCGCTTCCACGTCGTTCACGTCAATGCCTCGGGCCGCCACATCCGTGGCCACTAAAATTTCAAATTTGCCGTGTTTAAAACCGTCCATGACCTGATTGCGCAGGCTTTGGCGGATGTCGCCGTGAATGCAATCCGCGCTGTAACCGGCCTTTTTGAGCCGTTCGGTGAGCCGAGCGGTCATGGATTTGGTGTTGCAGAACACCATCATGCGGTGGTATGCGTCGCTGTCGATGATATACAGCAAACGGTCATACTTTTCCCGGGTGGTGGCCTGAATGATGTATTGGGCGATGTTGGGCTTATTCTCTTCGGTGGCCTCAATGACCACCTCCACCGGATTATTCTGATACTTCCAGGAAATGGTCATGACGTCCCGATTGGTGGTGGCGGAGAACATCACCAATTGGCGGTCGCCGGGCGTGGCCTCGATAATTTTGCAGACATCCTTTACAAAGCCCATCTGCAACATTTCGTCGGCCTCGTCCAGCACCATGGTGTGAACCCGATCCAGTTTGAGCGTGCCGCGGTTCATGTGGTCCAACAGCCGCCCCGGGGTGGCCACCACGATCTGGGGCTTGCGCCTGAGCCGGGCAAGCTGTTTGTTCATGGGCTGGCCGCCGTAAATGCAGGCAATCCTGACCTCCGGGATATATTTGGCCAATTTGGTCAACTCGTCGGCGATCTGTTGGGCCAATTCCCGAGTGGGACAGAGCACAACCTCCTGAACTTCGGTTTCCTTCAGGTCCATATATTCCAACATGGATACCCCGAATGCGCAGGTTTTCCCGGTTCCGGTGGGCGCTATGGCGGTGATGTCGTACCCCTTCATCATCAGGGGTATGCACTTGGCCTGCACAGGGGTGGGATCCTGAAAGCCCATATGCTCAATGGCTCGGAGCACTTCCGGGCTTATATTCATCTTCTGAAAAACATGTAAGGCTTGTTCGCTCATGCCCTTCCAAAAACTCCTTTATTCTATATCCTTCGCTTCATCGTATAACAGTGTATCATGAACCGCTTTGGCAAACAAGCGCGATTCCATAAAGTTCACATTGCTCTATCGGAACGCTTTGCCCGCTCCAGGGCGATCTGATCCCGCATGAATTGGGCGTCGGGCGCCTGGGTGCCCGCGGATTCACAGATAATGACCGGCTCCAGCCCCATCTCCACCAATACCGGCGCCAAAAGGGTGAAGTCTGGGCCGTATTCCTGCTCATAAAAGCATCGATGCTGCTTTTCGCCTTTGGGGCCAAATTCTATGCGGCTGAAATGAGCGTGAAAATGTTTTACTCGCTCAAAGCCCAACCGCTCCACCATGATCTTTAAAATTTTTTCAAAATCCTCTTCGCTGTTCAGCGCGCCCAGTCCAACCGTGTGCAGATGGCCAAAATCCAAGGTGGGCAACGCCCGCTCGTCGGCCTCACAGAGGGCTAGTACCTCGTCCAGCGTGCCCAACTGCCCCACCCTGCCCATGGTTTCCGGGCAAAGAATCACCTGTTCGAATCCCTGGTCATCCAAATAGGCGCGGATTTCCAAAAAGGTCTTCATGATCCGCTGCACCGCCTCTTCCCGGGGCAGCTTGCCCGACGAGCCCGGATGAAAGATCACCCTGCGCCCGCCCATCCAGCTCACCGCCCGGGCGGATTCCAGGAAATACCGAAAGGTATTGGCCCGCTTTTGCTCGTCCACCGCGGCGCAATTGATATAATAGGGCGCGTGGATGCTGACCGCCACATCCACTTGGGCGGCCTTGGCTCCGATCTTGCGCGCCAGCGTCTCGCCCAGGCTGACGCCATGGCCGGCCGCGTATTCATAGGCGCTCAAGCCCTGCGATGCAATCCATTCTGGCGCCTGTTCGCTGGATTTATACCCTTCATCATAAAACTTTTGTGAATTTCCGGCGGGCCCAAACCGCATGTTCGCTCTACCCTCTTTCTTTTGTTCGGCCGATCCGCTTGCTATGCGCCCGCCCATTTTTATTATGCCATGGGCGCAAAGGGCTTGTCAATCGCGCCATGTTTTTTTCGAATGGCCGATGGAAAACGCGCCCCGATTTATGTTTCAATTGTGAGCCAATCTCCTTAATTGGCCCAACTTTTTCGAATTAAGATGAATAATTGGAAAAGATTTGTGGAAACTTACTTATATGAAACCCGCCATATCTCATGAACGAGCTGGTTTGACAAATAGTTGTCAATGTGGTAGGATGAATACGGTGGAAAGAAAAGACAAAAAAGAAACGCTTTCCACCCAAACTTGGGCGTTTGAGGGCGTCCCAAGAAAGTAAATTTTGCCTCGGAAAGGAAAGATGGATTATGGCACGTTTTACGCTTCCCCGCGATTTGTATCATGGAAAGGGCTCTCTGGCGGAGCTTAAAAATTTAAAAGGTAAAAAGGCCGTGTTGGTGGTGGGCGGCGGCTCCATGAAGCGCTTCGGATTCCTGGATAAAGCCATTGGCTATTTGAAGGAAGCCGGCATGGAGGTTAAGCTCATCGAAAATGTCGAGCCCGATCCTTCGGTGGAAACCGTGATGAAGGGCGCGCAGGTGATGCGCGAGTTTGAGCCCGACTGGATCGTCTCCATGGGCGGCGGCTCGCCCATCGACGCGGCCAAGGCCATGTGGGTATTCTATGAATATCCCGAGACCAGCTTTGAGGAGATCATCCAGCCCTTCTCCTTCCCCACGCTGCGCCAGAAGGCGCGCTTCTGCGCCATTCCCTCCACCTCGGGCACGGCCACCGAAGTGACCGCTTTCTCGGTGATTACCGATTATGCCAAGGGCATCAAGTACCCGCTGGCGGACTTTAACATCACCCCGGATGTGGCCATCGTGGATCCGGAGCTGGCCGAGACCATGCCGCCCAAGCTCACCGCCCACACCGGCATGGACGCCCTGACCCATGCCATCGAGGCCTATGTGTCCACCATGCACTGCAACTACACCGATCCTTTGGCCCTGAAGGCCATTGAAATGGTGTTTCAGTATCTGCCCGCCTCCTATAACGGCGATATGGCCGCCAGAGATCAGATGCACGACGCCCAATGCCTGGCCGGCATGGCCTTCAGCAACGCGCTGCTGGGCATCGTCCATTCCATGGCCCACAAGACCGGCGCGGCCTTTAAAAACGGCCACATTGTGCATGGTTGCGCCAATGCCATGTATCTGCCCAATGTCATCCGCTTTAACGCCAAGAATCCCAAGGCGGCCGAGCGCTATGCTCAGATCGCCCGCTATGTTGGCCTGACCGGTGATAGCACCCAGGCGCTGGTCACCGCCCTGTGCGACAAGATCGAGGATTACAACCGCCAGCTCAATATTCCCAAGTGCATCAAGGAGTATGAGAACGGCATGGTGCCCGAGGATGAGTTCAAGGAGAAGCTGAAGAATGTGGCCGCCCTGGCCATCAGCGATGCCTGCACCGGCTCCAATCCCCGCATCCCGACCCAGGAAGAAATGGAGAAACTGCTGACTTACTGCTACTATGGCCAGAAGGTGGACTTCTAAAACCCGCCCAGCGGGGGCCCGCATGTCATGCGGGCCTCTTTTTTATCCTTCTGCCGGGGCGCCTCGCCCCTCTTCCAGTTTCTTTTTCAGCTTTGAAAGCGCCTTTTTCTCAATGCGGGATACGTAGCTTCTGGATATGCCCAAGGTGCGCGCCACCTCGTGCTGGGGATGGGGAATGCCGTCCACCAAGCCATAGCGCAGCAGGATCACCGTGCGCTCCCTGGGCTCTAAAACCTGCCCCAGGAGCTTCATGGCCCGGGCAGATTCGATGTTGCGTTCCACTTCCTCCAGCACAATATCCCCTTCCGTGCCCAGAATGTCCAACAGCTGAATTTCATTGCCTTCCTTGTCCGAGCCAATGGGATCGGAGAGCGAGCCGGTGGTGCGCAACTTTTTGCGTGCCCGAAGCGCCATCAGCATTTCGTTTTCAATGCAGCGCGCCGCATAGGTGGCCAGGGCGGTTCCGTTTTCCGGTTTAAAGGAACCCACCGCTTTGATTAACCCAATGGAGCCGATGGAAACCAAATCGTCCTGTTCCATACCGGTGTGCAAATATTTTTTCGCGATATGAGCCACCAATCTTAAATTATGCTCGATCAAAAGCGCGCGCGCCTCGCCGTCCCCCTGGAGCATTTTTTCGATAGCCTCCTTTTCCTGCTGGGCTTCCAGGGGCTTGGGAAAGCTGCTGCGCCCGGTTATATGGCAAAACAATAGCCAGGCGCACTCGCTGAGCCAGCCTAGAAATTCGAAGAACATGGAAACCGCCTCCCATCCGAGTTTGAAAACTTCCCTCCCCTTAACCTATTCAACCCAGACGATAAAAAAAACAGACGCCCATGTTTTCGGGGCTATAAAAAAGGAGACGTCCGTTCAAGACATCTCCTTTGGAATTCTATTCGCAATCATGATTCCGGCAAGGGCCCCTGAGCAAATCCCCCGGCTCGGCCTCAAAGGGCATATTGATGCGCACTAAGGTGCGCGCCACGCTGTAGGATTCCCGGCTGGTCCCGTCGGGCAGGACAATGCGCTCCAACGTAAAGGCGCGCACCCCATTGGGGGTCATAAGCTCCAAGGAATCGCCGACGACCAATTTTCCCCGCAGATCCACCAGCGCGCTTTTGCGCTCCGCCTGATATTCGCGCACAAATCCCACAAACTCAGCGGTCTGGGTATAGCGATCCGCCCCGCCTGCCACTTCCGGATGGCCGAAATAAAACCCGGTATCCGAATCCCTGTGGCTGCATTTATTGAGTTCCTGGGTCAGCTCCCGGGTGAGCGGCGCACCCGGCGCCATGAGCGAGGGATCATTTTTTATGGCATCCAGGGCCCGGCGGTAGGCGCCCACCACGGTGGCCGTATAATACTCGGTCTTCATGCGCCCTTCGATCTTTAAAGAGTCAAGCCCCGCCGCGCACAGTTCGGGCAACCGTCCGATCAGATTCAGATCGCGTGCACTGAAAATCTGGGTATATCCCTGGCTTTGATCCACCGGGAAGTATTGCCCCGGGCGCTTTTGTTCCTGAAGCGCGAAGCTCCACCGGCAGGTCTGGGCGCAATCGCCCCGATTGCCATCCCGGCCGGTCAGGTATTTGCTCAAGGTACACCGCCCGGAATAAGACATACACACCGCCCCGTGCACAAAGGCCTCCAATTCCAATGAGCCCGGGGTATTCAGGCGAATCTGCCGGATCTGTTCCAGGGACAACTCCCGGCTCAAAACAATTCGTTTTACCCCATTCTGGTGCCAGAAGCACGCGGAAGCGGAATTGAGGGTATTGGCCTGGGTGCTCAGATGAATGGGGAGATTGGGCGCGGCGTTTTGAATGGTCATGACCGCGCCTGGGTCGGCCACGATAACTCCGTCCGCCCCCATTGTTTCCAACATGCGTGCCGCTTGATCCATCTCCTCCAGGTCGGAATCATACGCAAAGATATTCAAGGTAACAAAAACCTTCACGGCGTGCGCATGGGCGAAGCCAATGGCTTCGCCCAGCTCTTCGGGGGTGAAATTTTGTGAATGCGCCCGAAGACCAAGCCGCTTCAGGCCGCAATACACCGCATCCGCCCCGAACCGAACCGCCGTTTCAAACTGGCGGGCCCCGCCCGCCGGCGCCAGCAGCTCCGGTATATTCATGGGATTATCCCTCCGCCGCAGGTTCAGCCGTAGGCTGCTGACCATCAGTGGGCTGTCCCGCCTCGGGGGTGGGCTCAACCGTAGGTTCGGCTGTGGGCTCAGGGGTGGCGCTGGCCTGCTGCTGGTCAAAGGCTTCCCAGCTGGGCCGGTATTTCGCCACCGCGGCCTGATGCTCCTCGCTGGTCTTGCTGAACTCAAGCTCCTGAGTGGTCATATCCTTGGCGCAGAAGTACAGATATCCTTCGTTCATAAAAGAAACATCCGGATACAGCGCAGCCTCAATGGCCGCGGGCGACGGGTTGCAAATGGGTCCTCCGGGCAACCCATCCACCTTGTAGGTGTTGTAAATGCTGTCGGTGTTCAGCTCATCCTCGGTCAGAATCATGCGGTTGGTGATCTCCAAGGGATAGCTGACCGTGGCGTCGCTCTCCAATCTCATGCCCTGGGCCAATCGATTGTAGAAGACCGCCGAAACTTTGGCGTAATCGCTGGTGAGCGCGGCTTCTTTCTCGATGATGGAGGCCAGGATGATGATCTCTTCCTCGTTTAGATCGGTCTCGTACTTGGCCGTGGCCTCTTCCACCACGTTGCCTTCCTCGTCATATACCACGTCGGTCTGATTATTGTTATAGGCCCGCTCCATAACCACATCGGTCTGGGCCAACAGGGTTTTGATGATGTCCTCGGGGCTGGCGTCCACATAAATCCGATAGGTATCCGGGGCCAGATAACCCTCCAGGGCATATTTTCTGCCCGTGAGCTTACCGTTATTATAGGCCTCCTGAAGCGCGTAACATTCGTTTTTAAATTGTTCCGCGTCGTTACAGAGGGTCAGGAACTCCTGTTTATCCTGTATTGCGCCCCGATCAAACAGATAGTCGGCGATATCTTCCACCGTCCAACCCGGAACAATGGTAATCTGGCGCTCCTTGCTCTTTCCGTCGCCGGTGGTAAGGGCCTCGATAATCTGGTTTACCGTCATGCCCGGCGATAATTCATATTGACCATACTGAATGTTGCCGGACAATCCCTGGAAGGAAACCATGTACTTGAAAATACCCTTATTGCGCAAAATTTTCTGTTCCACCAGATCGCTTGCGATGCTGCTGACCGTTGCGTTTTTTTCCACCGTGAAATTCACGGTGTCGGTGCTGCCCGGCTCCATGGGCATCAGAAAGTGGCTGTACACATAATTCCAGCCCATGCTGGTTATACCGGCCACCACGATAATGCTGCAAAGAAAAATCAGCAGCGGCCTCAGGGAATGCCACAACCAACTGTACCAAAAAAAGCCGTATTCCCGCTCCTTGTGCAGGCGTTTGGCGTCATAGCGCCGCCTTGAATATTTCGGCCTTCTTGCCATAACCATCCTCCGTGTGTTTTTGAATTCTAACCGATTTTTCCATTATACCGCATCATCGTTCCGGATGCAACCTCTGCGGTTTAAGGGGGAGTGTCCGACCAGGCCCAGTTATCCATTGAAGAGGGCCCTTGATGGAAAACAGGTGTCTTTCCCTTAGTCTATCCAATTATACCCGTTTCATGAAATGACCGATGAGACGCGCCCGGTTTTAGCCGCCCAGCATATCCAGGTTGATGCCCGCGGCATCGGCTAAAATCTTATAGATATCCGCCAACATTTTTTGAAAGCGGAATTCGGCCATAAGGTAGGCGCTGGCATCCGGATTGAACTGCAAAATTCCGGCGATTTTCTGCATGCGCTGAAGATCATCCTCTTCCATGCGTTCGCCCGAAGCCATCTTGACCTGCATTTGATATTGAAGCTTTTTATACTCATCCAAAAGCGCCCGGTTGGTGGAATCCTCATAAGCGGTTTCCTTTAAACGCATATATTCGAGATATTCCTCGCTCTGGCGCATGCTCTGCGCCAACTGATGAGCCTGATCGTAAACGTTCATACCTACGCCTCCCTTATATATAAGGACGCACCGGAAGCAGCTCAGGTTGCATTCCGGCGCAGACAATTCTCTTAAATTTCCACAATAATTGGCAAAATCATGGGGTTGCGCTTGATGGTATCGTAGACATACTTTTGTACCGCGTCCCGAACCTTGCCCTTGACCTGGCCCCAGTCGCCCGGATCCACCCGCTCGAAGTTTTTAAGCGCCGTCCTTGCCGCATCCTTGGCTCCGTTGACCATGACGTCGGATTCGCGCACATATACAAATCCCCGGCTGATGATATCCGGCCCGGCCACCACCGCCCCGGTCTCGTGGTCAATGGCCAATACCACGATCAAAAGCCCATCTTCCGCCAAATGTTTGCGGTCGCGCAGCACCACCGTGCCCACATCACCCACGCCCAATCCGTCCACCAGGACCGCGCCGCTGGGCACGGTTCCGGATACGCTCATGTTGGACTTGCTGAGTTCAATGACCTCGCCAATGCTGGAGATATGCACATGCTTATCATCCATGCCCAGGGATTTGGCCAGGTTGGCGTGATGGTGCAGATGCCGGTATTCGCCGTGCACCGGAATGAAGAATTGGGGCTTGGTGAGCACGTGCATCAGCTTCAGCTCTTCCTGACAGGCATGTCCGGAAACATGCACTTCGGCCAAGGATTCGTAAATTACATTGGCCCCGGTGCGCACCAATTGATTGATGACCCTGGAGACGGATTTTTCGTTGCCCGGAATGGGGGTGGCGGAAATGATGACCATGTCGCTGGCCTTGATTTCCAGCTTTCTATGCTCCCCAAAGGCCATCCGCGCCAGGCCCGACATGGGTTCTCCCTGACTTCCGGTGGTCATGACAATCAATTCGTCGTCGTCATACCGGTCCAAATCGTCGGCGCTCAGCAACCGGCCCTCGGGGATTTTTAAATCGCCCAGCTGCATGGCCACCTTGGACACATTGACCATGCTGCGGCCAATCAAACAGACCTTGCGGTTGTAACGCACCGCGTAGTCCACCACCTGCTGAATGCGATGGATGTTGCTGGCGAACATGGCCACGATAATGCGGCCTTTGGCCTCCTGAAACAGGTTGTTGAAGGTCTCGCCCACCCGACGCTCGGACATGGTGTACCCCGGGCGTTCCACGTTGGTGGAATCGCAAAGCAAGGCCAGCACCCCTTCGCGGCCCAATTCGGCCAGCCGGCCCAAATCCATCTGCTCGTTGTCAATGGGCGTATAGTCCACCTTAAAGTCGCCGGTGTGAATCACCGTGCCCACCGGGGTATGGATGGCCAAGGCCACCGCGCCCGCGATGGAGTGGCTGACCTTTAAAAACTCCACCGTAAACGCGCCCAGCTTGACCTTGTCGCCGGCCTTGATGACGTTGAGCTGCACGTTGTTGACCCGATGTTCCTTGAGCTTGTGCTCCACCAGCGCCAGGGTGAGCCGGGTTCCATAAACCGGCGCGTTGACCTTGCGCAGCACATAGGGCGCGGCCCCGATATGATCCTCATGGCCATGGGTGATGCAGAAGCCCCGCAATTTCTCATAGTTTTTTTCCAGATACGCAATATCCGGAATGACCAAATCCACCCCGGGCATATCGTCGCTGGGGAATATGGAACCCACGTCCACCACGATCATATCGTTCTCATATTCCAACACCGTCATATTCTTTCCGATTTCGCCAATACCGCCCAGCGGTATGATGCGGAGCTTAGGCCCCGACCGCTTCTTTCCTCTGGATGCCAATAAAAAGCACTTCCTTTTCTATGATTTTCTCGTCTCATTCCTTTGTTTTCCGTGGAGCGCCTCAAAACCGCGCACGAAAAACAGGGGCTTATGCCTGTGCACATGCCCGCTCGATTACCAGATTCGCACCGGTGTGGTCGCGCCAATTACGCTGCTCGCGGCCAACTCCCGTTCGCCTATGTTCATTTTACGGTACCGTAAAATTCCGCCACGCTGCTTGCCGCTTATAAAAAGAGCGCCGGGCAATTGCCGGCGCTTTGCAATAAACAGGCAAACCTTGCAATCTTACTATAAGTATATCACGGTTTGCCGAAAAAACCCAGCCTTTAGTCAGCATTTAACAGGAAGAAAAGATTTATGGGCCCGGTAGCCCAAATGGACGCGTTCCGCTGGTTACGGGGTCAACCGGTTGGGTCCCCGGAAGATAAACATGACCTCTTTGATGCTTAAGCCCAACAGCAGCATGGTCAGCCGGTCCACGCCCAGGCCGAAACCGCCGTGGGGCGGGCAGCCATACCGGAAGAAGTCCAGATAGAACTTTACATCCTCGGCCAGGCCCTTTTCCTCGGCCTGAGCCTTGAGCACCTCATAGCGGTGCTCGCGCTGGGCGCCTGTGGTGATCTCCACCCCGCGCCAGATGAGGTCATACCCCTGAGGCACGCCCTTCTCGTCGCGCATATGATAGAACGCGCGCTTTTCCGCCGCATAGTCGGTGACAAACAGGAATTCATGGTTGTAGTGTTTTTTCACCCACTCAAAGCTCAGCCGCTCGGCCTCGGTGGTCAAGTCGCCCTTTTCGCTCTCATCCACGCTATAGCCGAACTCTTTTTCCAAACCGTCGTACAGCTCGCGCAGCGTCACCACCGGGAAGGGCGTTTCGGGCACGGTCAACGGAAGCCCGAACATCGCCTCGATCTGATCGCCATAGCGCTCCTTCACCGCGCCCAGCGCATAGGTAAGCAGCTCTTCTTCCAGCTTCATCACGTCCCGGAAGGATTCGATATAGCTGAATTCCAGATCAAATCCGGTAAATTCGGTGGTATGCTTGCTGGTATAGGATTTCTCGGCCCGGAAGACCGGAGCCACTTCAAAGATGCGCTCCAATCCGCTGGCCATGGCCATCTGCTTGTAAAACTGAGGGCTCTGGGCCAAATAGGCGTTCCTGTCAAAGTATTTGACCTCAAACACTTCGGAACCGCTCTCGCTGGCGGCCCCAATCAGCTTGGGCGTGTGGATTTCCAGGAAGTTCCGCTCCAACAGGAAACGGCGCATGGCGTCCAGCAAACAGGTCTGCACCTTGAAGATCATTTGATTTTCGTCGGTGCGTAAATCAATCCAGCGATAGTCGATGCGCTGGTCGATACTGGAGCGCTCCACCGCTTTCTTTTTCTTGGTGGCCGGAATCTCCTTGCGCTCGATGGGCAACGCCTCGGCCAGGGACTCAATTTTGATCTCATCCGGCAGCATCTCAATCCCGTTGAGCTTTACATATTCGTTGGCCACCACCCGGCCGGTTACCGTCACCACCGAATCCGGCGTCAATTGATCTATGATTTCCGCCAGATGCGGCGCCTTTTCTTTTTCCACCGTGACCTGCATGGTGCCGGTGATGTCCTTGATGACCAGGAAAGCCATGGACTTTCCGTTGCGCAGGTTTTCAACAAATCCCTGAATCTTGGCCGTCTGACCGTCCCGTGCGTCCGAAATATACGTTCTCAGCATATGCTCTCCCTCTAAATTATCAGATTGTATCTCTTCCCCCTGCCCGAGGGCAACGCGCGAGAGACGTTACAGATTGCGCTCAATTGCCTGGCTTAAATAGCTCTTGTTCCGCGCGCCCACGATGCGCTCGACTTCCTTGCCATCCTTGAACAGAATCATGGTGGGAATGCTGACCACGCCGTAACGCATGGCCGCGTCGGCGTTTTCGTCAATGTTGATCTTTCCGAAGCTCAACTTTCCGGCCATTTCCTCGGCTAATTGCTCCACCACCGGGCCTACCATGCGGCAGGGGCCGCACCAGGGCGCCCAGAAATCCACGAACATCGTTCCGGCTTCCTTCAGGTTCTGCTCGCTCACATCTTGGGTATTCAATTCCTTGACGTATTCAGACATTCTTTGTCCCCTCCTTATAAATGATAAAGAAAAAATATAAAAACTGTTATGACGGATCCCGGGAGCGCGGCGAATCTTTGACTACCTCCTGAACCGCGCTGCATCGAGGCTGATATCGGTGGCTTTTCCGAATACGGGCATCCAGAAACCGAACCACCACGCAACTCAGCGCCACCCCCAGAATCGCTCCGCCGGCCTGGCTGACCTCCCGTTCAAGGGGCAGATAAGGCGCCAGCGCTCCGCCTGCAAACAAACCCAGAAACAGCCCGACCAGCGGCAGGCCGTACGCCCAAAGCGCAGCCTTGGTAAATTCCCCGCTGTCGGTCTCCAGTTCCACCGTCTGTCCTTCCTGATAATCCTCACCGGGCAGATCGATAAAGAGCTCTTCCTTCTGGCCAAACTGACAGGCTCGACAGCTGCTGCAAGCCTCGCTCCTGACCACTTTGGCCTTCCATTTCCCGTTGATTTTCGTGGCCGTGGCCTGTTGTTTCATGGCTGCGTGTCTCCTTAAACGTTTCTATCTGCAGTATACACCTTTTTCCCGGTTTTGAAACATGGCGATGAAAAACATCCGGCTTTTTACGACTTCTCCGCCAACGCCTGCTTGAGGACATGGAGCAAATTCTCCCGGGGAATTTCCTGTTCGGTGGCGCCGTTCATATCGCGCAGCTTGGCCACCCCTTTTTCCAGTTCATCCCCGGCCAACACCACCACATAGGGCGCGCCGGTTTTGTTGGCGTATTTAAACTGGGCCTTTAAGCTGCGGGCCGCATGATCCAAATCGGCCTTGATCCCGCCCTGACGCAGCTCGCGCACCAGTTTCATGCCCTCGATTCGAGCCTCATCCCCCAGGGTGCACACAAAGGCGTCGTACAGCCTGGGCGCGACAGGGGTCACGCCGCGCATATCCTGAACCATCAGGATGCGCTCCACCCCCATGCCAAAGCCCACACCGGGCAGGCTGGGGCCGCCCAACTGTTCCACCAGCCCGTCATACCGCCCGCCGCCGCAAACGGTCAGCTCCCCGCCGCCGGGGGCGTCGGTGATGATTTCAAAGACGGTTTTGGTGTAATAATCCAGTCCGCGCACGATCCTGGAGTCAATCTGGTACTCGATGCCCAGGGCGGTCAAATTCCTCTGAAGGGATTCAAAGTGCGCCTTGCACTCGTCGCACAGGGTGTCCAGCATGCTGGGCGCATCCTTGACCTTGTCCGCGCATTCCTTGCAGTCCAACACCCTGAGCGGGTTGCGCTCGAAGCGTTCGTTGCAAGTCTTGCACAATTCGCCCAATTTGGGCCGCAGGTATTCCTTCAAAATCTCGTGATACTTTCCCCGGCAGTTGGGGCAGCCAATGGAGTTGATGGCCACCCGAAGACCCTCGATGCCGCAGGCGGTCTGCACATCCAGCGCCAGGCGAATGATCTCGGCGTCCACACTGGCATCCTTTGCGCCGAAAACCTCCACGCCCAGCTGGTGATGTTCCCGCAGCCGGCCCGACTGGGGCTTTTCATAGCGAAAAACCGGGCAGGAGATGTAACACATTTTGATGGGCAGCGGCTCGGCATACAGGTGAGCCTCGATAAAGGCGCGCAC
>DVJW01000213.1 GCA_018716505.1 Candidatus Faecaligallichristensenella faecipullorum
AGCGCGGCCTTCGAAATCCGCAGAACCGGCTTTGCGGTTCAAGGTTGGAAGCCCTTTGGGCTTCCAAGTCGGCTTCGCCGACCGCGACGGCAAAATCAGAGATTTTGACGCCGCGCCGCTGGAGCGGCCCAGGTGGCCGCTTCCTTTATCATTTTTCTTCTCGCCCCGGGCCGCGTTTCACTTGCCCGGGGTTCCGGCCCTGCGGAGCGCTAAGGCGCTGTCCTCGGGCCTTCAGCCGCGTAAACGCGGCCTCCGACCGGCCGTCACCGAAGGTGACAAGGGAGGGAGGGCGTTAGCCCGACTAGGCCCGAGGACACTCCGAAGGAGTCCGCAGGGCCGTACCCGGAGCCGTCCATCGGACGGATACGGGCGACAAAGGAAAATGATGTAACTCAGGAAAATGAAGCATTCATTTTCCTGAAAAGTTATGACTTTTTCCGGTCCCAGGTCTTGGCAAGGATATCCTTGAGCACCAGCAGGGCGTCCACCTCGCTGTAGCCGTAGGTTGCCTTGAGCTCATCGAGCATTTCCCGCAGCCGGCGGGCGTAGGGCCTTGCGTCCACCTTCTCGGGATAGGTGATCAAAACCGGATATTTCTTGCCCCAAACCTTGGTCCAATCCACCTTTTTCTCGGTTTCCCCGCTGGTGCGCTCGATGGCCTGTTCGATCTCCTTTACCCCGATATCGAATTCGATCAGCTCGTCCAAGGACAGCTTGTACAGCGCGGCCAGGGCCTTGGCCTGGCGGATATCGGGCAGGGTTTCGTCGGTCTCCCATTTGGAGACGGTCTGGCGGCTGATGCCCAGCTTTTCGGCCACCGCCTCCTGGCTGAGGCCGCTCTTTTTCCGGGCGTTATAAAGGCTGTTTCCCAAACTCATGATTTCCCTCTCCTTTCCAGAAAATCAGTATAGCGGCTCCCGCGGGCAAAATCCACCAATTTTCCGGGCAATTTCGCGCCAATCTTTCACATTCCGGCCTTAAACTTCCAAATCCTGATGATTCATATAAAAATTAAACGAAACTTATCATCGAGGATTCAGGGAAAGCCCGCGTCGGGGCTACATTTTTCCCTGATGCTATGCTATAATAAAGTATTCATATTTAACCGGGCAACCATGGTTTCGCCATGAAAGGAAGGATAGGCGTGCAATCCCCCTACATGATCCGCATACAGGGCCTGAAAAAGGTATATGGCGCGGGCGAGGGCGCTGTAACCGCGCTTTCCGGCGTGGATTTGTTGATACGCCGGGGCGATATTCACGGGATTATCGGCATGAGCGGCGCGGGCAAGTCCACCTTGATCCGATGCATCAACCTGCTGGACCGGCCCACCGAAGGCCTGATCGAAATCGACGGCCAGGACGTGACCCATTTAAGCGAAAAGGAGCTGCGCAAGATGCGCCGCTCGGTGGGCATGATCTTTCAGCAGTTTAACCTGTTGATGCAGCGCACGGTTTTAAAGAACGTCTGCTTTCCCATGGAGCTGAGCGGGGTGAGCCGCGCCCAGGCCCGGGCCCGGGCTTTGGAGCTGTTGGAGCTGGTGGGCCTCAAGGAAAAGGCCGGCGCCTATCCAGCCCAGCTTTCCGGCGGACAGAAGCAGCGGGTGGCCATCGCCCGCTCGCTGGCCATGGATCCCAAGGTGCTTTTGTGCGACGAGGCCACCTCGGCCCTGGATCCCATGACCACCGCTTCCATCCTTCAGCTTTTAAAGGATATCAACACCCGCCTGGGCATCACCATCGTGGTCATCACCCACGAAATGGAGGTCATCCGCCAGATCTGCTCCAATGTGTCCATCATCGACGGCGGGGTGATCGCGGAGTCCGGGGCGGTGAGCGAGCTGTTCTCCCGGCCCCAGTCCGAGGCCGGGCGCAGGCTGTTTCACACCGGCGAGCCCAAGATCGAGCTGCCCACGGGCCGCATGATCCGGGTGATCTTTGACGGCAGCACCACCTTTGAGCCGGTGATCGCCCAGATGATCTTGACCATCAACGCGCCGGTGAGCATCGTGAGCGCCCAGACCAATACCGTGGGCCAGGAACGGCGGGGACAAATGGTGCTGGAGCTGCCCGAAGATCCGTCGGTCAGCGCGAAGGCCGTCGAATATCTGGCCTCAAAGGGATTAACCGTCGAGGAGGTGAAGGACTGATGAGCATGGAAATGGATCAGCTGGTTCAGCTGATTTTAAACGGAACCGGGGAAACCCTGTACATGACCTTGATTTCCACGGCCATTGCCTATGTCATCGGCCTGCCCCTGGGCGTGCTCCTGGTCATCACCGAAAAGGGCCATATTCGGCCCAACCCCTACTTTAACTCTGTGCTGGGCACGGTGATCAACCTTTTGCGCTCGATTCCGTTTTTGATTTTGATCGTGATGCTGTTTCCGGTGACCCGGGCGGTCATGGGCAGCGCCATCGGCTCCAAGGCCACCATATTGCCTTTGGTGGTGGGCGCCTTCCCCTATATCGCGCGCATGGTGGAATCCTCTTTGAAAGAGGTGGATCACGGGGTCATCGAGGCCGCCCAGTCCATGGGCGCCAGCCCGCTTCAGATCATCTACAAGGTGATGCTGCCCGAATCCTTCCCCTCCCTGCTCAACGGCCTGGCCATTTGCCTGACCACAATCTTGGGCTACACCGCCATGGCCGGCGCGGTGGGCGGCGGCGGATTGGGCAAGATCGCCATCGACTACGGCCTGAACCGCAATAAGATGGATATTTTGTATGTGGCCTCCATCGCGCTGGTGCTGTTGGTTCAGGTGATGCAGGTGCTGGGCACCCGCTCTTCCAAATGGATTGACCATAGGAGGAAATAATTTTTTCGGCCAAATGAATGCTTCATTTGGCCGAGGAAACGTGCAGGCTTTGTGAATTGAAATTCACGGCCAAGCCTGCACCCCGCAAGGAAGCAGCTTGCGGGCGCGCAGGTCGCCCTCCAGCAGCTTTTATTGAAAGAAGATACGGTCTCTGACTCTCGCATGCTCGCAAAAATGTTATTTTCGCGAATATAGAAATAATGGAGCTGCTCTCATTCGGTACGCTCGTTATCATACCCCTTCCGGCGAACAGGCGCCGGATGAGCCCAACCTGCCGCGCTCCATGCGCTCCTTCGGCGGTTTGGATTTCTCATCATAAGCGAGCGCAAATATTGAATGGGGAGTGACCCAGAATGAAGAAACTCGTTTCTCTGCTTGTGGCCCTGTGCCTGTGCGCGGGCCTGTGCTCCACGGTATTCGCCGAGGGCAAGACCATCAAGATCGGCGCCACCCCGGTGCCCCACGCCGAAATCCTTGAGCTCATCAAGGACGATATGGCCGAAAAGGGTTTCCCGCTGGAAATCGTGATCTACACCGATTACCCGCTGGTCAACCCGGCCGTGGCCGACGGCAGCCTGGACGCCAACTATTTCCAGCACCATCCCTATCTGGACGAATACAACAGCTCGGCCGCGGACGATCAGAAGCTCACCAGCGTCATCGACGTGCACTACGAGCCCTTTGCCATCTATCCCGGCAAGACCAAGACCTTGGAGGAGCTTCAGGACGGCGCCACCATCTCGGTGACCAACGATCCCTCCAACGAGGCCCGGGCGCTGCTGCTCCTGGAATCCGCGGGCCTGATTAAGCTCAAGGAGGGGGCGGGCCTGAGCGCCACCATCCTGGATATCGAGGAAAATCCCCGCAACCTGAACATTGTGGAGATGGACGCGGCCCAGCTGGCGCGCACCTTGCCGGATGTGGACTTCGCGGTCATCAACGGCAACTTCGCCCTGGACGCCGGCCTCAACCCCACCCGGGACGCGGTGTTCATCGAGCCCGCGGACGGCGAAGCCGCCAAGACCTACACCAACCTGGTGGCCGTGCGCCCTGAAAACGCCGATTCCGATTGGGTCAAGGCGCTCAAGGAATGCCTGAACAGCCAGAAGGTGTACGACTACATCACCACCAACGAAGACTTCAAGGGTGGCGTTGTGCCGGCCTTCACGGTGGAGGGCGCCGAAACCGCCGGGGCCACCGATGCCCCGGAGGCCGCCGAAACCGCCGAGGCCACTGAAGCCGCTGAATAAGATTCGATTTCCCGGTTCCTTTCGGAACCGGGTTCTGGGTGTTGACAAAGTCAACACCCTTCGGAAAAATGAAATTTTCATTTTTCCGAGTTGCATCATTTTCTTGCTGCCTTTGGCAGCGGCCAGAAAATGATATCGGAAGCGGCCACCTGGGCCGCTCCTCGCGGCGTACATGCCGCCGCTGCGGATTAAATATGAAGGGGCTGCGGCCCCTTCATGCATCCCCAAACGGGAAAAATAGGTTTGTCAATGCTCTGTCCCGGTTCCTTTCGGAACCGGGTTCTTTTTTGTCCAAAGATTGACATTGCCATTATATAAAGTTAAAATAAGGCCATAAATCGAAACAAACGGGAGGATGTCGGTTATGGACATGGAACGGGCCAAATCGTGCATCGAGCGCGGTCAGGCGGTTTTGGGCATTGAATTGGGTTCTACCCGCATCAAGGCGGTTTTGATCGACGACAATCACGCGCCCATCGCCCAGGGCAGCCAGGAATGGGAAAACCATCTGGTGGACGGCATATGGACCTATGGGGATCAGGAGATCTGGGACGGCCTGCGGGCCTGTTACGCCGACCTGAAGGCCCAGGTGAAGGCGCAGTTCGGCCTCACCCTGAAGCGGGTCAAGGCCATGGGCTTCAGCGCCATGATGCACGGCTATCTGGCCTTTGATCAGGAAGGCCGGCTGCTGGTGCCCTTCCGCACCTGGCGCAACACCATCACCGGCCCGGCGGCGGACGAACTCACCCGGCTGCTCAACTTCAACATTCCCCAGCGCTGGAGCGTGGCCCATCTGTATCAGGCCATTTTAAACGGCGAAGCCCATGTGCCTCAGGTTCGCTTTATCACCACCTTGGCCGGGTATGTGCATTACCGGCTCACCGGGCGCAAGGTGTTGGGGGTGGGCGACGCCTCGGGCATGTTCCCCATCGACAGCGCCACGGGCGGCTTTGACGCCTCCATGATGCGCGCCTTTGACGCCCACATCTCAGGCAAGGGCTTCCCCTGGAAGCTGGAGGAGATTTTGCCCCAGGTGCTGACCGCCGGACAGGAGGCGGGCACGCTCACCCCGGCGGGCGCGCGGCTGTTGGATCCCCAGGGCGACCTGGAAGAGGGCATTCCCCTCTGTCCCCCCGAGGGCGACGCGGGCACCGGCATGGCCGCCACAGGCAGCGTTCGGATGCGCACCGGCAACGTGTCGGCGGGCACCTCGATTTTCGCCATGATCGTGCTGGAAAAGCCGCTCAGCAAGGTACACACCGAGATCGACATGGTCACCACCCCCTCGGGCGCGCCGGTGGCCATGGCCCACTGCAACAACTGCACCTCGGACCTGAACGCCTGGGTGGGCCTGTTCGCCGAATTCCTGGGCGAAATGGGCGTCAAGGCCGATATGGGCCGCCTGTTTGAGGCTTTGTACACCAAGGCCCTGACCGCCGATCCGGATCTGGGCGGGCTGATGGCCTACAATTACTACTCGGGCGAGCCGGTGACCAGGCTGGAAAACGGGCGGCCGCTGTTCATGCGCATGCCGGACAGCCGCTTTACCCTGGCCAATTTCATGTGCGCCCATCTGTATTCGGCCCTGGCCACTTTGAAGCTGGGCATGGACATCCTGACCGTTCAGGAGCGGGTGAAGATCGATTCCATACTGGGCCACGGGGGATTTTTCAAGACCAAGGGCGTGGGTCAGCGCATGTTGGCCGCGGCCCTGAACCTCCCGGTGAGCGTGATGGAGACCGCGGGCGAGGGCGGCGCCTGGGGCATGGCGCTGCTGGCCGGTTACGCGGTGAGCGGAAACGGCATGAGCCTGGAGGATTATCTGGATCAAAGGGTGTTCACCTCCATGAAGAGCGAAACCTTGACCCCCGAGGAGCGGGACGTCCGGAGCTTTGCGGCCTTTATGGAGCGGTATACGGCCTGCCTGCCGGTTCAGCGGGCCGCGGCGGAGTGCATGAAGTAGAAAGGCTTTGCCTTTTGGAGGGACAAGGGGAGGTTTCCGTTTTTTTGCCCGCGACGTATCAAGCGTCGCGGGTACGGGGCGCAAATCATATATCCGCCCCGGCCTGCGCTTCGCTGGCCCGGGGTTCCGGGGAGCGGATGAAATCCGCTCCCCTCTGGGTGTTGACAAAGTCAACACCCTTCGGAAAAATGAAATTTTCATTTTTCCGAGTTGCATCATTTTCCTGTCACCTTCGGTGACGGCCGGAAAATGATAGAGGAAGCGGCCACTTGGGCCGCTC
>DVJW01000003.1 GCA_018716505.1 Candidatus Faecaligallichristensenella faecipullorum
GTGGAAAATAATTTCCCTTATTGCACCGAGCTATGCGGGTCTGGGCGGTAGCCCAGCGGGTTCCGGGCAGCGCCCGGCCGTTTGAAGGGGGTTAGGGGGTGCATGAGGGGGCCTAAGGGGGAGGATCGGAACTCCCCCTGGCCCCCTCATAAAAGGTTTCCCCTTTCCAAGGGGATTATAGGGGGAGATTTGGAATCCCCCTACCCCCTTTTTAAAGGAAAATCCCCCTGCACTCCATGCCCTTCAGCGCCACCTCCAGCGGCCCGCTCCGCCCGGCCTCGGGCATCAGCGCCGCGTCCAGGCTCAGATTGATTTCTTCCTCCGACCGGTTGAGCAAAAACAGCGCCGGACTTTCCTCCAGGGGATCCCCAAAGGCGTCCTTCCCCTCCCGGGCGAACCTCAGGGCGCACAGCACCTGGCCGTCCGCCGCGAAGAGCCTGAGATGCCCGGTCTGCAAAATCGGGCTTTCCAACCGCGCCCGGTTGATCCCGCGAATTTCCTCCCAAAGCCCTGGATCCTCCCGGCCCCAGGGGTAGGCGGCCCGGCAGAAGGGGTCGGCCATGCCCTGCAGCCCGGCCTCGTCCCCATAAAACAGGCAGGGCATGCCGGGCAGCGCGCAGATAAACCGCCAAAGCGCCACCATCCGCCGCTTGGCCACGGCCAGTTGGGCCTCGCCCAGCGCCATGCCCCGCCGGGCCTCCCGGGGCAGGTCCTCCCCGTCCAGCCCGCCCAGGATGTTTAAAATCCGGGCCCGGTCATGGCTGCCCATCAGGTTCATCAGCGAGTAGAAAAAGGGCGCGGGATAGTTCTCCTGAAGGGCCGACAGCCGCCGCTCCACATGCGGGGCCGAAACGCGCCCCAGCATGAAGGCGATGAGCTCATCCCGCATCGGGTAGTTCATCACGCTGTCCAGGCTCTCGCCCAGGCAATAGCTTCTGAGGCGTCCGTAGCTCACCTTGTTGGAGGCGTCCTCCCAGACCTCGCCCAGCAGGGCGGCCTCCGCGTCCTCGCCCTTGACCCGGCCCCTCAGCATGCGGATAAAGGCCATGGGCAGCTCGTCCGCCACGTCCAGCCGCCAGCCCGAGGCCCCTTTTTGCAGCCAGCGGGCGGCCACCGCGTCCGGATCCCGGATGATAAAATCCAGATAGGATCCGTTCATCTCGTTGACGTTGGGCAGGGTGGGAAAGCCCCACCAGCAGTCGTAATCCTCGGGCCAATGGCGGAAGCGGTACCATGAGGCGTAGGGCGAATCCTGCCTTTGATAGGCGCCCTGGCCCCCGTAGCGGCCGTAGCGGTCAAAGTAGCGGCTGTCCGCCCCGGTGTGGGAAAACACCCCGTCCAGCAGGATCCGGATGCCCATTTCCCTGGCTTCCCGGCACAGGGCCTTGAAGTCTTCCTCGTCCCCGAACATGGGATCAATGCGTTTGTAGTCCCCGGTATCATATTTATGATTGGAACGCGCCTGGAAAATCGGGTTAAAGTAGATCACCGTAACCCCCAAATCCCTCAAATAGGGCAGCTTTTGCCGCACCCCTTCCAGATCGCCCCCAAAGAAGTCCAGCGCCTGATTGTCCCCGCTCGCGGCGTCCAGCTCCAGATACGGGGGCTCGTACCAATCCGGGTGCATCCGGGCGTCCGGGCCCAAACGCTTGGCCCATCGGGGGTTCCCGGGATGGAACCGGTCCACCATGATCTGATACATGATCCCCCGCCGCATCCATTCCGGGGTTTTGAAGGCCGGGTCGTACACGGTAATCTGAAAGCTGGGCGGTTCGCCGCCGTACATCCGGCCCGGCCCGCCCAGGCGGTCGTCCGCGTTGCCGTAATAATGGCGCTGGCCGTTCGCCTCCACGATAAAGAAATACCACAACAGCCCCGGGGAATCGGGCAGGGTATACCGCGCCTCGTAGAGCCCGGGATCCCCTTCCCCCGGCGCCATGGGGATCTTGCGCTCGCTGTTTTGCCACCAGATCCGCAGATACGCCGCCTCCGGCCGGCCACCCGATATTTTGAGCCGGAATAAGACGGCTGTACCGCACGCCTGGGCTCCGGACGGCGCGCGGTACAGGGCTTCTCTGGAATTGTGGTGAAGCCTGAGGCTCACAGCTTCAGCTCCTTCAGATGCCAGATCTTGTCGTTGTATTCCCGGATGGTGCGGTCGCTGGCGAAATAGCCGGATTGGGCGGTGTTGATGATGGCCATTTTCCACCATTTGTCCGGGTTCAGATAATCCTGGCTCAGGGCGGTCTGGGCCTGTATATAGGCGGGCAGGTCCTTGAGCACAAAGTAGGGGTCGGCCATGCCGCCGCCGTCCCCGAAGAGCAGGGCGTGATACAGCTCCTGGAAGGCCCGGGGGTTTTCTGGGCACAGGGTGCCGTCGATGAGCTGTTCCATTACCCGGCGGATCTCGGCGTTGGTCTCATACACCTCGTGGGCGTGATAGGTGGAATAGCCCTGCTCCACCTCCTGGGCGGTCAGGCCGAAGATGTAGATGTTGTCCTTGCCCACCCGCTCGGCGATCTCCACGTTGGCCCCGTCCAAAGTGCCGATGGTCAGCGCGCCGTTCATCATGAACTTCATGTTGCCGGTGCCGCTGGCCTCCTTGCCGGCGGTGGAAATCTGCTCGGACACGTTGGAGGCGGGCATCAAAATCTCGGCCGCGGAAACGCAGTAGTTCTCCAGGAACACCACCTGCATCATTTCCCTGGCCCGGGGATGGCTTTCGATGAGCTTGGCCACCGCGTTGATGAGCCGGATGATGAGCTTGGCCCGGTAATAGCCCGGGGCCGCCTTGGCCGCGAAGACAAAGGTGCGCGGGGTGATCTCATAATTCGGGTTGTCCGCGATGCGGTTGTACTGGACCAAAATGCCCAGGATGTTCATGAGCTGGCGCTTGTATTCGTGCAGCCGCTTGGCCTGGGCGTCCAAAATGGCGTCGGTGCGCAGGCTCACCCCCTGCACCCGGCTCAAAACCGAGCTCAAACGCTCCTTGTTCTGAAGCTTGACCGTGGCGAATTTCTCCCGGAAGGCCGCGTCGTCCGCAAAGGGCATAAGGTCGGAAAGCCGTTCGGGCTCCTTGCGCCAGGCCTGGCCGATGGCCTCGTCGATCAGATCCGCCAGGCCCGGGTTGCACTGCATGAGCCAGCGGCGGTGGGTGATGCCGTTGGTGATGCTCACAAACTTTTCGGGCTCGCGCACATAAAAATCCTTGAAGGTCTGGCGGCGCAGGATGTCGGTGTGAATGCGGGACACCCCGTTCACGCTGTGGGACATGTACACGCACAGATTGGCCATGTGCACCTGGCCGTAGGCCAGGATGGCCATGTGGCCGATGCGCTCCCACTGGCCCGGATAGGTGTTCCAGAGGGCCTGGCACTCCCTGCGGTTCAGCTCCTGCAAAATCATGTAAATGCGCGGCAGCTGCATGCGCACCATGTCCTCGGGCCATTTTTCCAGGGCCTCCTGCATGACCGTGTGGTTGGTGTAGGCAAAGCACCGCCTGGTGATATCCTCGGCCACTTCCCAGGGCAGGTTCTTTTCGTCCACCAGGATGCGCATCAGCTCGGGGATGGCCATGCCCGGGTGGGTGTCGTTGACGTGCAGCGCCACCTTGTCGGGCAAAAGGCTCCACCTGGGCCCATAGGTGCGCTCGAAGTCGTTGACCGCGTGCTGCACGCTGGCCGAGGAGAAGAAATATTGCTGCTTCAGGCGCAGCTCCTTGCCCTCGTAGTGGTTGTCCTCGGGATAGAGCACCTTGGAGATGACCTCGCAGAGCTCCTTTTCCTCCAGGGCCTGCACATACTGGCCCCGGTTGAACTGCTGCATGTCGATCTTCTTGGGCGAGCGGGCCGACCAGGTGCGCAGCATGTTGACCATGGTGCTGTCATAGCCCAGCACCGGCGTATCATAGGGCACGGCCTGCACGGTTTTATAGTCCAGATGGCGGTATTTGAGCCGGCCGTTCTCGTGATATTCCTGAAGGTAGCCCCCGAAGTGCACCTCCACCGTCTCGGCCGGCCGGCAGATTTCCCACATATTGCCGTTTTCCAGCCAGTTGTCGGGCAGCTCCACCTGATATCCGTCCACGATGTGCTGGCGGAACAGGCCGTATTCATAGCGGATGGTGCAGCCCATGGCCGGCAGCTTCAGGGTGGACAGCGAGTCCAGGAAACAGGCCGCCAGCCGGCCCAGGCCGCCGTTGCCCAAGCCGGGCTCGGGCTCCTGTTCGAAGATGAGGGATTTATCGATGCCCAGCTCGTCCAGGGCCTCGCGGTAGGCCCTTTCGTTGACCAGGGCCACCATGTTGTTGTGCAGCGCCCGCCCGGTCAAAAACTCGGCGGAAAGGTAATAGAGTTTTTTCGCCTGCTGCTTTTTGCGCTCGCCCCGGCTGGCCGTGCGGCGGGCCATGACCTCGTCGCGCACCGTGGAGGCCAGCGCCTGATACAGCTGGGCCGTGGTGGCGTCCGCGATTTCGCATCCGAAATGGCGCTGGAGCTTGCCGATAATGGAGGTTTTGATTTCCTCCTTGCTAAACCGTTTTGATTCCAAACTGCTTCCTCCTATCTTTGGGGAGCCCGCTTGAGCGGCTTGATTTTAAAGGCGCTTGTTGCGCGCCGGGAGCGCGCCGCCCCGTGCCGGATGGCTCGCACGCTCTGTACACTTGCAGATTCCTATTTTCTATTTTAGCCCCAAGGCCGCCGCCGCACACCTGCATGGGGTTAAATTTGGGTTTTTTATGGGTTGAGTTTATATGTTTTTGCGGGGGATTTTCGGGGGAAATCCCCCCCTATGGCCCCCCTTGGGAAGGGGAGACGTTTTATGAGGGGGCCAGGGGGAGTTCCGATCCTCCCCCTTAGGCCCCCTCATGCACCCCCTAACCCCCTTCAAACGGCCGGGCGCTGCCCGGAGCCCGCTGGGCTGCCGCCCAGACCCGCGTAGCACGGTACAATGAGGGGAATATTTTGCTACCCTTATCAGACCGGTTCTTTCTCCGGGGGAAGCCGGTTGCGGCGAGGGGGCCCGCAGGCCCCCGTTGAGCAGCCCGTTTCAGGGGGGTTACGGGTGGTTTGGAGGGCCCTAAGGGGGGAGATTCGGAATCCCCCCTGGGCCCTCCAAGAAA
>DVJW01000023.1 GCA_018716505.1 Candidatus Faecaligallichristensenella faecipullorum
GGCACGCTCCAACATGGTTTTCATAACCGTATCATAACCACCGTATTTGAGACGGCTGACATAAATCAAGGAATCACTCCGGGCAATTTCCGGATAAACCATAACCGCGTCATCACGGATAACGCATTGGCCTGGCGTCTTGACCCAACAGCCAAAACAGCCGGTGCAATTGGCAATGTTGAGCGAGGATAAATCCAGATATTTGATCTGGCCATCGCCTTTTATATCGAGATGTAAAGGACGGTCACTTAATATTAACTTAAGACCCATTCCGTCACTCCTTCGTTTGATAGTCAAGAACAGTTTGCAGCATGGGAACCATTTCTATTCTTTGGTTATGGATTGACTTCTTCAACCTTGCCGAACAAAACATCGATTTATAAGGTGTCGGCGAAGCCCACTCTATATTTGGCCCATCCGTTTTCGAGATATTCCAATATGCTTTGGCTTTGGTCGCTAAGGGGATGAACCATCAAAAATTCGCCGAGATAAAAGAAGTACATATGGTAACAATAGTACGCCAACCGTTCCATCCGCAACTGGTACGGGATGCCGTTTTCCTTTAAGGTATCGTTGAATAGTTTTCGCGCCCAATCATAGCATCCCATCACCCATGCGTCACGTTCCAGCGGGGCATACATCGCCTCGTCCCAATCGAATATGTAGTTCCTCTCCTTTCCAACATAAAAATTGCCGCCTGCGTCTCCGTGGGTTAGATAAAAATCGCCGCCGTCATTCTGACACTGCTGCGCAAATTGGGCGAGCCGCAGGGCACAGTGGGCGATTTCCGTCTGAAAGCGCTTGAAGATCGATAGAACGGCAAGATTTGCCTCGCTCTTTGGAGCGTTTTTGAGCGCTTCCCATTGTGCATAAAAAGAAGTGGCCGCTTCATCGGAAAACGTCGCGGTGGGAATTTCCAGCCCGGGCTTTGTCATGGGATATACCTTGCACAGCATTTGATATTCCGGTATCTTGGTTTGATCCGTCTCGACATTTTCGCCCTCTATCCATTCGAATAACCCCATGACCCCGGCATCAAAGCGGGCGTAGAGGCTTCCGTTCCGGGTCTTGACAATCTTTCCGACGAAGTCAATCCCGCGTTCACAAAGGTATTCTATTACGGAAAGGCCGCCCAGAAAGCGCTTTTGATGGAAGGGCAGGAAATCCATTTTTAGAAAACAGTTCCCTTTCGTCCCGCCTATTTTCCAGGTTTCGCCGTAATAGCCGCGCTTTGCCGGCGTTATCTCGACGGCGTCTATGCCATACGCATCGTGAATAACTGTTTGAAGCCGGGCGATATACGCGCCATCCCGGGGGAGATTGTTATGCATTGCATTTCGCTCCTCTTTATTGACCCTTGTGGATGATTTTTCAAAAAGCCGAAAGGTTCATGATGGACTGATTTCCAGTATATCTTCCCATAGCAAAATACTTCGGCTTTATAGGTTCATCATATCAAATTGTCGCCCAATTTACAAGCAACAGAAGAAATCTGATACACCGCAATGAGTCAGGTTATGGAAAGGTCAACGGTTCAGAGGCCGCTATCGTCACAAGCGTCCCGACTGGAAAAAGAAAAAACCTGAACGCGCATTGCGTCCAGGCTTGGTTTGGTGGATGGGGGTGGATTCGAACCACCGAAGTCTGTGACGGCAGATTTACAGTCTGCTCCCTTTGGCCACTCGGGAACCCATCCATATGAAATTAAGAACCGCACAACGTTTATATTTTACCACAGAACCCATCGGCTTTCAAGGGCATAAATAGAAATTAACGAAAAGGCGGTTGCTGTGACCTCACCCCCTTTCTGCATGCGGCATAGGGTGGTATCAGCAGAGCCGTTGATTGGAGGAATGAAAATGGAACTGCTGATTATTGGAGGCGATATGCGCTGTGCCCATTTGGCCCGGCTGATGGATAGACGTGGAATGGACGTGCGCGCCATTGGACTGGAAAAGGCGCTGGTCCCTTTGGCTATCTGCGCGGGCCTGGACGCCCTGGAGGATGCAGAATGCGCGCTATTGACCCAGCCCTTTATGCAAAAGGATGGCATGGTTTTTGCGCCGCTCTCCGAAAAGCGGATAAAACTGGAAACGGTTTGGCAGCGGCTCCCTCGAGAGACGAAATTGCTCCTGATAGGCGCCAAGGGGATGCCGGAGGACTTTGAACGCAAGGCTCAAGTGGTGGACATCCTGGCGGATGAGGCGTTTGCCCAGCGCAACGCCCGGCCCACCGCGGAAGGTGCGATACACGCGGCCATGAGCGAATTGGACAGTACCCTATCCGGCAACGCATGCCTGGTGATTGGCTATGGACGGATTGGCAGGGTGTTGGCCAGGATGCTCAAAGGCCTGGGCGCGCGGGTCACTGTGGCCGCGCGCCGGGAGGAAAGCCGGGCCCAGGCCGAGGCGGATGGGCATAACGCGGTGGATATGGGCGGCATGGAGTGTATGTTGGCCGCCCAGAAGGTGATCTTTAGCACGCCGCCTCAGTTGGTGATGAGTGAAAAACAGCTCTCGCTGGTGGACAAAAGCGCGTTGGTGATTGATTTGGCCAGCCCGCCCTATGGGGTGGACTTGGAGGCCGCGGCGCAGTTGGATGTAAAGGCTTGGCGCGAGAGCGCGCTGCCCGGGCGATATAGCCCGGCGACCGCATCGGAAATCCTGATGCGCACGGTCCAGTGCGCCATGGAGAACGAAGGGAGGAACTATTGATGAAAGACGGGATCGATTTGAGCGGAAAGCGGGTGGGGCTGGTCATGACCGGCTCTTTTTGCACCTTTCAAAAGGTATTCGACCAGTTGGAGGGCTTAAAACAGAGCGGATGTCAGCTCTATCCCATTTTGTCGGATAAGGCGTATGAGTTGGATACCCGATTTTTTACCGCGGAACAGGTGCGCGACACCCTAAAAAAGGCGACCGGACGCGAAATATGGCACACCCTTCAGCAGGTGGAACCCATTGGCCCCAAAAAACTCCTGGATCTGTTGATCGTGGCGCCCTGTACCGGCAATACATTGGCCAAGATGGCTCAGGGCGGGGTGGACACCCCGGCTTCCATGGCGGTAAAGTCGCAATTGCGCAACGGCCGTCCGGTGCTGTTGGCCATCTCCACCAACGACGGGTTGGGCGTCAGTGCGCGCAACATTGCCCAACTGTTGACCATGCGCCATATTTACTTCGTGCCCTATGGACAGGACGATCCCGAGGGCAAGCCGGCCTCGCTGGTGGCCCATATGGAACTGTTGGCCGAGTCCGCCGAAGCGGCCCTGCAGGGAAAACAGATACAGCCCATCTTGAGATCCTACTGAACCCAAACGCGGGAGCGCCACCCCCAAAGGGGCAAAGCGCTCCCGCGTTGCTGTTCATGCGCCCAAGTGCGCTTAAGAATGCAGGAGTTTTTATCCTTGGTCGTTTTGCTTGAGCTGGGAACGGGCTTCCTCGCCCTTGATTTCCCAATGGATGAGAAAAGTCAAAAATCCGCGCAGCGCAATAATGGCGCCCACCATGGCGATTTCACTCCATTCCCGGACCACCACCGTGCGCAGGATTTCGCCGCCCAATTTGAATTCCAAAGCCAGCGCCATGCCTTCGGCAAACCTTAGGCGCATGCCTGGGGTGCGCTTAAAATAGTGGTATATTGCACGCACGGCGGAAAGCATGATGATGACCACCCCGATCAACTCCAAAATGTGTATGCAGCCGGTCGCGACGGCCATCATGAAGCGCTCAATGGCCCCGTTAAACATGTCCATGGGCATTTCTCCCTCTACGTTAAACTTTGTAAACCTATTATAATCTATTGAAAAGCATATTGCAAATCTTCGCCGTTGGAAGTACAATGCAAACGGAGCAGAAGAAAGTCCACGAGATGGCGCGGGGATGAGGTTGCCAAAAACAGAG
>DVJW01000214.1 GCA_018716505.1 Candidatus Faecaligallichristensenella faecipullorum
GGTCAGAGAACCGGTGTAATAGCCCAGCTTTTTCAGCTGCTGCTGAACCTTCTTCACCTGGGTGCCGGTGTCGCCGGATTCAAGCGTCTTGGTGGTCTGGTCAACGCTGCTGCTATCTTCCTTGGCCTTGCCGTTGCCGCTGTTGAGCAATTTGCGCGTCTCGGTGGTGGCCACGCCGGTGGCCTCGATGCCATTGGCCTTCTGGAAAGCCTTGACCGCGCTCACGGTGTCGCTGTCAAACTTGCTGGTCAGAGAACCGGTGTAATAGCCCAGCTTTTTCAGCTGCTGCTGAACCTTCTTCACCTGGGTACCGGTGCTGCCGGACTTGAGCTGCTTAATGGCGTTATAATCGCTCAGGGTCCTGGCATTGTCCGAATAGATCTTTTTCTTGGTGGTGCTGTCGACCTTGCCGGTCTGATCCAAGCCATGAGCTTTCTGGAAAGACTTAACCGCGCTCACCGTGGCTTTGTCGAATTTAGAATTGATTTTTCCGCTGTAGTACCCGAGCTCCTTCAGGCGTTTTTGAAGCTTCTTTACCTGGCTGCCCGTACTGCCCGATTTTAGAGTCGTGCTGGAGCTGGACGCCGCGTAAGCGCTAAAGTGGGTTTCAGGAATGCCCACCGCCAAGACGCTTAACACCATCGCCAGCGCCATCATGCGTAAAAGAAATTTTTTCATTTCATTTCACTCCTCTCAAAATATCGCGGAACCTCTGGAGAGATATAAAGTCCCGCTCCCTCTCTCCTGAACCGGCGGACGATATCGCCCGGCCTGTCCGGGAAAAATCAATCTATTTTATCGGCTTAACCTTGCTCTTGCTCACATAACCGGTTAAGCCGTCGTTTTTGATCTTGTACCAGCTGCCGCTGATGGCCAGCAATTCGACCTTTTCACCGTTCTTCAGATTGTCCACCGTCTTGGATTTGCTGGACGCGCTCTTTTTAACCGGCAGCTTGCCGGAAGAGAGCTTGACCTTTCCATAGACCTTGGTTTCGAAAATCTTTTCCTGAAGTTCAGGGGTGGCGATGCCGGTCTGCTTGACCCCGATGGCCTTCTGATACTTCTTTACCGCGCTCTGGGTCTGGCTCAGATAGTTGCCGCCAATGCTGCCGTTGAAATAGCCCATCAACCTGAGCTTGATCTGAAGCTTTTTGACCGCTTCTCCCTTGGAGCCCTTTTTCAGCGTCTTGTAGCCGCCGCCCTCGGGTTTGGGGGTGGAAGTGGGTTTGACCGTCGCGGTGGGCTTGGGCGTCGCGGTGGAAGAACCAAAGATTTTCCTCTGAAGTTCAGGGGTGGCAATGCCGTCAACCTTGACCCCAATGGATTTTTGATACTTCTTTACCGCCATTACCGTCAGATTCTGGTAATTGCCCTGGGGCGTTCCGGTGAAGAAGCCCAATTTCTTGAGCCGCTGCTGAAGCTTCTTGACCGCGGTGCCCTTGGAGCCCTTTTTCAAGGTCTTGTAGCCGTCGTCGGGGGTTGCCGTGGGCTTGGGCGTTGCGGTGGGTTTGGGGGTAGGCGTGGGTTTCGCGGTGGGCTCGGGCGCGCTGTCCGCAAAAATCTTCTTTTGCAGCTCAGGGGTAGCGACGCCGTCCGCCTTAACCCCAATGGCCTTTTGGAACGCTTTGACCGCTTTTTCCGTCAAACTCAGGTAATTGCCCTGGGGCGTTCCGGTGAAATAGCCCAACTCCTTGAGCCGGGTTTGAAGCTTCTTGACCGCCTCGCCCTTGGAACCGCGCTTCAAGGTCTTGTATTCGCCCCCGTCAGGTTTGGGGGTGGACTCGGCGCTGCCCTTGCCCGGGGTGGTGTCCTTAAAGCTGTACTGGGTTACCTTGGCGCCGTCGAAATAAAACTGCAAAATTTCCTTATAGCTCTTGCCGTAATCCCTGGCCATGCATTGGGCGCCCTTTTGGCTCATGCCCACGCCATGCCCCCAGCGGCCGAAGCTGATCTTAAAGGACTTATCGCTCTCGGTCAGCCAGATGATCTCGTTGTTGCTGGAATTAATGGAAAGGCCATAGATATCTTCCAGCCCGTCATAGGTCTTGATATCCGCCGAAATCGTATCCTTGGCCGCCCGCATCTCGCCGCTTTCCAGGTCTTTGCTCTTGACTTTCATCTCAACGCGCAGCTTGGTGTAAGTGCGGCTGGGCGATTTATACCGGGGGCTGTGCAGCTTCATGGAGACGAATTCCTCAATGGTGACGTCTCCCGTTTCCCCGCTCAGGCCCTGGCTCTTCAGCTCGCCCGCCATGGCTTCCACCAGCTCCTGCTTGAGCTTGGTGTTGATCGAGCTGCCCGGCTTCTTGGATATGGTGGCCGACCGCACCCGCGCGTCCTTGTTCTCCCGGTCATACTTGTCGTCCTTGACCTTTAAATAAGGATAGGTGCTGGAGCTGCTGCCCCAGGCATTGGAAGCGCTTTCGGTCTGTCCGCCGTTGCTGGCCGTATAAAAGGTGGCCGCATATTTTCCGTTATAGGTCAGGCAGACGTTCTTGGTCTGATCCACCGCCTTGATGACGTTGGCGTAGCTGGGATTATATCCCTTGAACACCTGGTCATTGGTGTTGTCCACCAGATCATAGCTGCCGCTGGACTTTTTCTTGCGCATGGCATAGGTGCGCGCGGCCACGGCCTGGGCCTTCAGCGCCTCCAGCGGATAGGAGTTGGACATCTCGTAGCCCACCACCCCGTACAGATAATCCTCCACATAGATGTTCAGTACCGGCCGGATGGAGCCCGAAGCAATGCTCAGCTTTAAATCGCCGCAGAACAGATTGCTCATGGAAGGAGAGGTAAACCTCAATCCGTTGTTCCCGCTGCCCTTGTGGCGCTTCAGGGTGACGTTGGAGCCTGCCTTTTCCTTTTTTCCATCATAGCTCACATACAGCGAGCCCCCTTCCAACGTGACCTTTACGCTGGAGCCCTTCCTGAGGGTCTTGGCGGCGTCGCCGTTTAAGGTATACACACCGTCGATCTTTACCGTTATGCTTTTAAGATTGCTGCCCAGTCTCGTCAAGTACACGCGCAGCATGCCGTCCGTGTCCGCCTGAGCCGCAGGCGCCGTCAGGATTGGAAACAGGCTAAGCACCATGGCCGCCAAAAGCAGCCGGGCACACCATCTTTTCAGCCGTCCCTCACCGCGGTTTGTTGGGTCCATTCGAACTTCCTCCCTTAATCGGATAACGTTTAGGTGGCATGGGGTGAAACCATTATTACAGCAATATCCTATTTATTACGACGTTTTCTCCCATTCTCCTGCATAATTTCGAAATAAAATCCGATTTTTTCAAATATTTTTGAAATACTTTTGAAATATTTAGCCGTTTTCGGCGATTTATACGATTGTTTGTTCGCTTTAAGGCCATAAAAAAAGGACTGTCACAGTTTGTATCCTGTAACAGTCCTTGCAGACTGTCAAAAAACCTAATTTATTGCTCTGGGGATGTATGAAGGGGCCGGGGCCCCTTCATATCCAATCCGCAGAACCGGCTTTGCCGGTTTGAGGAGCGGCCCAGGTGGCCGCTTCCTCTATCATTTTCCGGCCGTCACCGAAGGTGACAGGAAAATGATGCAATTCAGGAAAATGAAGCATTCATTTTCCTGACAGCGTGTCGACTTTTTCGACACGCTGAAGGGACTGTCACAGTTTGTATCCTGTAACAGTCCCTGGAAATTATTTTTCTTTACAGCCCGCGCACATAGTCGCAGCTCATCTTGGCCGCCTCCAGCGCCGGACGCTGGGAAGAGCGATCCTGCTCCACGATAAACCATTCGGCGCCGCTTTCCAATCCGGCGTTAATAATGGACGGGATATCCTGCACGCCGTGGCCCACGGGCCGGAAATCGAAAGCCAAGTCCTCCGAAACCGAAGGATCGTCGTCCTTGCCGTCGGCCTGGATCAGGGCATACAGCTTTTCGCCCTGCTTTTTGGAGCCCACAAAGTCCTTCAGATGGACCACCGGGCAGCGGCCGGCGTATTTGCGGATATAGGCCGAGGGATCCTCCCCCGCCACCTTGACCCAGCAGGTATCCAGCTCGGTGGCTAGGTAATGGGCGGGCACCGCGTCATACAGGAAGTCCAGGCCATACTCGCCGGAAACCTGAACAAACTCAAAGTCGTGGTTGTGATACAGAAGCTGAATGCCTGCCGCATGGCAGAGCTTGCCAAACTTATAAATTTCCCGAATCGTCTTGGCAAAGCCGGGGGCGCCGGGGCGGGTCTCCTCATCCAAATAGGGCACCGCGATATATTTGCAGCCAATGGTCTGATGATAAGCGATTACGCCGAACATATCCTCCAGGATCGAGGCAAAGGGCACATGGCTGGATACGGCCTTCAGTCCGGCCTCTTCCAGCATGGCCTTGACCTCCTGGGCGCTGTGCCCATAAAACCCGGCGAACTCCACCCCGTCATAGCCCATGGCGGCCAGCTGTTTGAGCACGCCCAGCAGATCCTTTTCCGCGTCTTCGCGCGCCGAATAAACCTGATAGCCCAGCTTGATGTTCATACGCTTTATCCTCCTTTAATTGTTAAAAGCTCATCACGTTTATTATAAATCAAGCCGGGTCCCGAATCAATCGTTTGCCGAAGATTCTCCTTTCTTTCCTTATAAGTTCTCATAAGTTCTCCTGCTTGAGGGCGTCGATGATGTTCTTTCCGCGCGCCTTATGGCCGGCGTACAGCATGGTTACGCCCACCACCGCGAATACGCCAATGACCGCCACCAAGGTCTGCTTCCAGGGAATCATAAAGGCGAATCCAAAGCCCTGCTGCAGCTGAAGGTAAGACAGATAGATCAATGCGTAGGATATGGGCAGCCCGTACAGCAGCGCCTTGAGGCCATACATCAGGCTTTCATAGCGGATCATGCGCTTAAAGGCCCTGGGATCCATACCCACCGATTTGAGCATGGCGAACTCCCGGGTGCGCAGCTGCATGCTGGTGGAAATGGTGTTGAAGATATTGGCCACACAGATCAGCGAGATCAGCGACACAAATCCATACACCAGCACCTGAAGCACGGTCATCAATTGTTCCATGCTGCGCCTCTGCCCATCCACGTCGATAAAGGAGAGCGTGTACATGCCCATGCTCTGGCAGGCCTGGTTGTACTGGCGATAGAGTTCTTCGGTGTCCTGGGTCTTATAATAGATGCTTTCGCCCTGCATTCCCCCGTTTATATAACCGGGCAGCGCATTTTCGGCCCACAACGAATCAAAATAGCTCCGGGAAACCACCAGGTAGCAATACATCTTGTTGTCGGTGGCCGGATTGATGCCCAGGGGCACGCTGTCGGTCACCGCGCCCAAAGTAAGCCCTTCCAGCAACACTTCCTGATACTCGTCCTCTTCCTTCCCCTCTTTATAGCTGTCCAACCGAAGGGGAATCACATCCCCCGCCGACACGTTCAGCGGATGAATCTCGCTCATCCTGCTGTCCTTATAATACACCATCCGGTTAACGGCCACGGCCGGATTTTCGCTGACCGCCCGCTCATCCAATCCGGCGTCCCGCGCATACTGCTCAAAGGACTGATCCTCCAAAACCCAGAGCACGATATTGTAATACCAATCCTGTTCTTGCTTCTCCTGGGCGTAGTCCGGGTCGTTCAGCACCGTTTCGCCCACCATATCCTCGTCCAGATAGGCCCATCCATAGCTGGAGGCGCTCCGGGAGGCCCTTTCCGCGGCGGGCAGCTCCATAAGCTGTTTGGCCATTTCCTCCATGCGCTCCTCATCGCCTCCGGTCCAAAGGCTTACATAGGCGTTATAGTTGATTCCATCGGCCTCCAGGGAAATCGACAGGGTAAACAAGTTCATATAGCTGCTCACGCTTAAAAACAATACCACGCTCAGCACCAAGGAAAACACGGTGGTGCGGTAGCGCCGCCGGTTGCGCTTGAGGTTTTTCAGGGCCAGCTCCCCGGAAAAGCCGAAAATTTTTCGGGTCAGGATGCTGGTCTTTACGCTGCGGGCCTTGAGCTTGATGTCCTGGGTCTGGCGAATGGCATCAATGGGCGTGATGCGGCCGGCCCGGCGCGCCGGGACATAGCAGGAAATCATGATGGTCACAAGGGCCAGCACCACGGACAGTATGGCCCCGCCCAGGGGCAGCACCGTATAGACGGTGGTCTCTCCTCCGATATTGAATATCGATCCCATCATGGGCCCCAGGAAATGGAAGGTAACGGCGATGCCGCCCACCCCGGCCAACATGCCCAGGGGGATGCCGATGATGGCCACCACCAGCCCCTCGAAATAGACCGACCGCCGGCGCTGGGCCGCGGAGGCGCCCACCGAGGCCAACATGCCCAGATAGCGGCTGCGTTCGGAAACAGAGATGGAAAAGGCGTTGTAAATCATGGACACCGAGCCCACAATGATGATGACAAACAACATGCCCGCGAACCGATACAGGGTATTGTTGATATTGCTGTTGGAGCTGATGCCGCAGGCATACAGGTAATCCTCGTTGAATTCGGCCTCCTTTTTCCCCTCCTGGCCCGGGGCCATGTCGACCGATTCCTTTAACGCATTATACCGGCCGTAAATTTCGGGATCCACGTCGTTTACCTTCATATGGACATCGGCGGTATCCCCATCGCCCATGGCGTCCCGGGACAGGAAGGTGACGGCCGGATAGCTGATCTCGCCCTTTGTGGAAAGATTATCGTTGTCCTCCATCAGGCCCACGATGGTAAAGGTTCGCTCCTGAACATTGACCAGCCGCTCCTCCAAATTGGGGCTGCCGCTGTCGCTGGGGTTGAGTCCAGCTTCATAATAGGTATGTTCGCTGAAGCCGGTCTGCCGGAGGGTTCCATCCTGATATTCCAGCGCCCGCTCGCCCAGCTTCAGGGTGATGGTATCCCCGATGTTATAGCTGTTGCCGTCGTCCAGCTTCATGCCGCTGGAAAGCATGATCTCGCTTTCATTTTGGGGCAGTCTGCCCTGATAAGCCTGAACGCGCAGGTTTTCCATGGCCTTTTCGTCCAGGGCCGTGAGCTTGATATAGTGCTTGCTGGGGTCTCCGGGGCGCTGAATCGCCGAAAAGCCCTCCTCGCTTCTTAAAAACACGCTGTCCACCGTGTCCATGGCCTCTATGGCCTCTATGCCTTCGGGATACACCGCCTTATAGCATACCTGCCAGTCCCCGCCCCGGTAAATGACATCCCGCTTCATGCCGTCCATCAGGGAAGCCACAATGGTGGCCACCGCTGTAATCATGGCCACCGAAATGATGACCCCCAGGATGGTGACCAGCGTCCGCCGCTTGTTTAACCTCATATGGCGCAAGGTCAGCCGGTTGATGATGTTCATTTGCGGATCACCTCATCCTTGATCAGACGGCCGTCCTCAATGACCATGACCCGGTCGGCCTGCAGGGCGATGTCCTCGTCGTGGGTGATGATTAAAAGGGTTTGATCGTATTTCCGGTTGCTCATCTTCAAAAGCTCCAGGATTTCGGCGCTGTTTTTGCTGTCCAGGTTGCCGGTGGGCTCGTCCGCCAGCACCAGCGCCGGATTGTTAATCAGCGCGCGGCCGATGGAGACCCGCTGCTGCTGTCCGCCGGAAAGCTGATTGGGCAGATGCTTGAGCCGGTTTTGCAGGCTCAATGTGTCCAGGATCTCGGCCAGCTGCTGATGGTTGACCTTGCGGCCGTCCAACAGCAGGGGCAAAGTGATGTTTTCCAATACATTGAGCACCGGTATCAAATTGTAAAACTGATAGATCAGCCCGATCTGCCGCCGCCTGAACACCGCCAACTGGCTCTCGTTCATGGCGTATAGGTCCGTTCCGCCCACAAACACCTTGCCGGAGGTGGGCCGGTCCACCCCGCCCAACAGGTGCAGAAGCGTGCTCTTTCCGCTGCCCGAGGCGCCCACAATGGCCACGAACTCGCCCCGGTTTACGCGAAAGCTGACGTCATTGAGCGCCTTTACCTCGGTCTCTCCGGAGCCATAGCTTTTTGTCAAATGTTCAACACGAAGAATTTCCACGGGAAATATCCCCCTTTCTTTCAATCCGTGATTGATTATAAACCCCTTAAGTGACGCTCCGGTGACAGCGTTTATGACAGTTTTGTCAGAATCCCCTGGAATACGTAAAAGCAGCGCGCCCAAAACCCCCGGCTTCAGGCGCGCTTAAAGCGGTTACTTTTTCGTTTTCCCCCAGGCGGGCAGCACAATCGTACACTTAAACCCGCCGGATTCGCTCAGCCCAAACCGCGCCCGGCCCCGATGCGCCCTGGCGATTTGATAAACCAACCGAAGTCCCAGGCCGTGCTCGGGCAGATTCCGGTCCAGGCTGGGATGGTTGAGCTTGCGAAGTTGGGCCTTATCCAGGCCCTTACCATCGTCCCAAACCTCGATAACGCAGGTTTTGAAGCGGCCCACCCGCACCGAAAGGCCCATGGCGCAACCCGAGGGGTTGTGGCGCACGCTGTTGTTGAGCAGGTTTTCCAGCATCCTCCGAACCAGCGCCGGATCCCCCTTCACCATGAGCCGGGCGGCCGCCTCGTCCGCGGCGAAATCGATTTCGATCCGCTCCTCCTCCCGGTTGAGCAGGTCGATCACCACCTGCCGCGCCAAGGCCACCGGGGAAAAGTCGCTTTTCTCCATGGGATACAGACCATTGTCCAACTTGTTGGACAAATTCAAATCGCTCACCAATTCCCGAATCCGTTCGCTTTGGGCGCGGATAATCCCGGCCTTTTCCCGGAAGGGCGCGCCCAATTCGGGATTGTCCTCCATCTGACCGGCGTAGCCCAGGACCACGCTGAGCGGGGTTCGGATATCGTGGGACACCCCGGCGATCCAAAGCGTCCGGGCATCGCTGCGCCTTCTGAAATCCTTTTTCAGCGACCGGATGGAGAGCACCATCAGCACCACGATGTTGATGAGCAGCAACCCGGGCGGCCAGAGCACGGCCAGCGCCATGTTTTGGGTGCTGTAATAGAAATCATATTTGGCCACTTCATACTTGGGCGCGGCCAGCACCAAAAGGCCGTCGTCCCGCCGCCATACCTTGACCGGATAGTCCTCAATATACCAGCGCGTCATGGCGGCCACATCCCCCACGGTAAAGTGGTCGGGAATGCTCTCGGGCTTACGCAGGCTCCAGATCACCTGGCCCTCATGGTCCATGAGCAGCGCCCAACAATCGTTTTGCTCCAAAAACTCCGCCCAATCCCCTTCCAGCCGGTATGTATTCCCTTCCTTTATTAAATCCTCAGAAAACCGCGGGGCCGAAAGCTGGCTGTAGGCGCTCTCCTCGATGGTCTTGCTGAGCAAAAAGAGCACCGTGATGTTGAGTAAAAGCACGCACAGCAAAAGCGCGCTCTTCAGGCCCATGGAGCACAAAATGCGCTTCAGCCGCCTCATGGGCGCGCCTCCTTTTGAAGTTTATAGCCCAATCCGCGCACGGTAATCAGCCATTGGGGATGGCTGGGGTCCAGCTCAATCTTCTCCCGGAGCCTTCGGATGTGCACCATCAAGGTGTTCTCATAGCCAAAGCTTCCATCCTCCCAGGCCGCGCAGCACAGCGCGTCGATGGACACAATCCGCCCCCGCTCCGAGGACAGCTTCTTTAAGATCAAAACCTCCTTGGCGGTGAGCGGGAATTCTCCCTTGGGGCCGCGCACCGTGGCGCTGGCCCAATCCACCACCACCTCGCCCAGCACCAGCTCATCCGAGGGCAGGGGCGCGCGCATGCACCTTCTCAGCACCATAATCAGCCGAAGCTCCAACTCCTTGGGCAAAAAGGGCTTGGTGATATAGTCGTCCGCGCCCAGGCCCAATCCGCGCAGCCGGGCCTCGTCCTCATCCCGGGCGGACAGGAAAATGATGGGCAGATCCCGCCGCGAGCGCATGCGCTTCATCAACTCAAAGCCGTCCCCATCGGGCAGCATCACATCCAGCAGCGCGCAATCCAGCTCCTCCTGCTCAAAAATTTCCATGGCCTGGGCGCAGTTTTCGGCAAAATACAGGGTTTGAAACCCGGCTTCGCGCAAAAATTCGCCGGCCATGCGCCGGAGCGCGGCCTCGTCGTCCACCAGCAGAATCCTGGCCTTATAAATATCGCTCATGTTTTCCATCACCTGAGTTTATTATACCTTCTTTCCTTGCCCACCAAAACCCCGACGGACAGGATTTAAGGTAATTTTAAGCCTCATGTCAGGGCTCTGTAAGGCGCGCGCTTTATACTGGCCTCATCAAGCGGGCCCTGAGCCTGAAGGAGGAACCATCCCTATGGAAATCATACAAACTCAAAACCTATGCAAGCGTTACGGCAACGCCATGCGGGTAAACCGACTCAACCTCAAGGTGCCGGAGGGCTCGATCTACGGCTTTCTGGGCCCCAACGGCGCGGGAAAATCCACCACCCTCAAGATGATTCTGGGCCTGGCCCATCCCACCTCCGGCAAAATCCAGGTGTTTTCCAAGCCCATGGACGCCCACAACCGGCTGTCCATCTTGAAAAAAGTGGGCAGCTTAATCGAAAGCCCCAGCTACTATGCCCATTTGACTGGAGCGGAAAACCTGGAAATCGTGCGCAATTTGCGGGGCTTGCCCGCCTCGCAGGTGGATGAGGCGCTGCGCCTGGTTCGCCTGGAGGAGCAGCGGGACAAGCCCGCGGGCCATTATTCTTTGGGCATGAAGCAGCGGCTGGGCCTGGCCGCCGCGCTCATGGGGCGGCCCAAGCTGCTGATTTTGGACGAGCCCACCAACGGATTGGATCCCTCGGGCATACAGGAGATGCGCGAGCTCATCAAGAGCCTGCCCGCCCAGTTCGGCATGACCGTGCTGGTGTCCAGCCACCTGTTGGGCGAAATCGACCAGATGGCCGACCATGTGGGCATCATTCATCAGGGCGAATTGGTGTTCCAGGACAGCCTTCAGGCGCTGCACACCCACAGCCGCCACCACCTGGCCCTGCGCACCACCGACAACCGGGCGGCCATGGGCATCTTAAAGGGCGCCGGGCTTTCGGCACGGCCCGACGGCGAATTCCTCCAACTGGACAAGCTTTCCGACAGGGACACCGCCGCCGCCGCGCGGCTGTTGGTGGAAAACCAAATCGGGCTCCTTCGAATCGAGGAACGCCAAAAGAGCCTGGAGGACATTTTCCTGGAGCTCACCGGAAAGGCGGCGAGTTTATGAACACATTTTCCACCGAATGGTTCAAGGCCAAACGGCGCAAGCTCTACCTGGCCCCGGCCGCGCTGCTGGTGATTCAATTGTTCTGGCTGTTCTGGGCGCTGCGCGATCCGGATCCCGAGGTCATTGCCCAGGGCTATCTGCTGATTCTATACAACGCGCCGCTGATCAACGGCATCATGATGCCCACCATCATGGCCGTATTGGCCAGCCGCCTGGCAGATGTGGAACACAAAGGCCAAACCTTTAAGCTGCTCAACACCCTTCAGCGCCCTTCTTCCCTGTACTGGGCCAAGGCGGGCTGCGGCGCAACCTATATCCTGAGCTTTTGCCTGATTCAAATCACCATGCTGCTTCTGATGGGCCGGGTGCTGGGCTATACGGACAGCCCCGATCTGTGGGCCTATGGGCTGTATTTCGCCCAAACCCTGGTCATCAGCCTGGAAATCTTCCTTTTGCAGCTGGATCTCTCGCTGGGGGTGCGCAATCAGGCCTTTTCCCTGGGTGTGGGCCTGTGCGGCAGCATGGCCGGGCTGTTTTTGATGTTCATGCCCCAATGGCCGCTGCTGCGCCTGCTCACCCCCTGGGGCCACTTTGGCGCCACCATGTTTGTGGGCAACATGTGGTCCGCTGAAACGCCGGTCATCTCGCTGTACTACATGCCGGTGGACTGGGTGGGCTGCTTTATGGCGCTGGTGGGCCTTGTGCTGTTCGCGGTGGTGGGCCGGACGCTTCTGGCCCGGAAGGAGGTATAAACCATGCTGATGCGCGCGCTTCACGCGGAAAAAATAAAGCTCCGGCGAACGCCGGTGTGGCTGGCCTTTGTGCTGCTGCCGGTTTTGCCTGCGGTGATCGGAACCTTTAACTATCTGGCCAATCTGGGCCTTTTAAAGAGTGACTGGGAAAGCCTGTGGACCCAGCACACCCTGTTTTTCTGCTATTTCTTTCTGCCCGCCTTGCTGGGGGTATACTGCGCCTACCTCTGGCGGCTGGAACATTTGGATCACAACTGGAACCGGGTCATGACCGTGCCCATGCCGGTCTGGTCGCTGTGCCTGTCCAAATTCCTGGTGGCCCTGGGCCTGCTGGCCGGTACCGTGCTCTGGCAGGGCGTACTGTTTATCCTGGGCGGCCTGCTGGCCGGAATCCGGGTGCCCATCCCCTGGCTGCAAGTCATGGATTGGCTGACCTGCGGCTTTCTGGGCGGGGCCGCGGTGCTCTCGCTTCAACTTTTTCTTTCCCTGTTCATCCGAAGCTTTGCGGTGCCGGTGGCCATTGCCCTGGCCGGAGGCATCGGTGGCCTGATGGCCACCACCCAGGGCTGGGGGCTGTTCTTCCCCTACGCCCTGCTCTCTTTGGGCATGCGCGCCAACAATCCCAACCGCGTGTTGGAATACCCGGTGTTTTTCGTCAGCTGCGCGGCCTTTACCCTGCTCTTCCTGGTTCTGTCGGTGATGTTCATTCGCCGCCGGGACGTGAAATCCGAATAAAAACAGGGGGCCGCCGCGGTTCAGCGGCAGTCCCCCATTCGTTCTTTTCAGACGGCCTCATACATGCCGTATCCAATAAATCCTTTGATTCCGTCCAACGCGCCCGGATACAAGGGCTGAATCATCAAGCACTCGGGCCTGGGCAATTGTACCGCATCCGTGGGCAAAATCCCATAATCATAGGCGGATTGGAAGCCAAAACGATGGTAATAATCCGGGCTTCCCTCCACCACAATGGCCCTGAATCCCCGATCCTTGGCCCATTTCACCCCTTGGCTCAGCATTTCGGTACCAATGCCCTGATAAAGGCAGGCAAATTTTACGGCCACCGGGGCCAACAGCAGGATATCTTCCCGGACGCGGCCCGGGTCAAAGTTGCCCGCCGCGTTTTCGGACAGCGGCAGCCTGCTCAGCATGAAATGCCCCGCCATTTCTCCGTCCCGCTCGGCAACAAACGCGCCCTCGGGCAGGTAATAGCCCTTTTCCCGAATTTCATGAATCAGCGCCACCTCGGCCTGGCCGTCGGAATACGGCGTGCCCTTTAAGAAGGATTCCCGCACCAATTCGTCAATGTCCGGAAAATCCGCCGGACGCTCCGGTCTAATTCGTATCATGTGCCAGCATTCCCTTCCTTATTATATTATAATTATAGTTCAATCCAGGCGCTTTTCGCCCATCCAATACTCCACATATTTCTTTGCGCCCAATCTTCCGTACCAATCCTCCAGATAGGTGTATCCGATAAAGCATTCCCCGGCGCCCAACGCCTTCAGCGCCTCCATGGCCCAGAGACAGAGGGCGCGCCCAATGCCCCGCTCCCGATGGCTTTCCCGCACGCCCAGACAGCCGAACCCCGCGGCCCTGGGCAGGGATTGGCTGTACAGGCCGCCCAGGGTCTGGTCCACCAGGTTGACCCCCACGATCCGCTCCCCATCCAACGCCAAAATCGCCCTTTGACCGGGCTGCTGATAGAATTTTCCCCAGCCCGGGACGATCGTCTCCGCGCACTCGGCCGAGCGCAAAACCTCCCCCGGATCCTTTTCGTTCCGCCATCGAATATCAATCCCCCGAACCGGTTCAAAGGACGGCGCCTCTGAAAGCTTGATCACCATATCCAGGCTAATCCAGCCCGGCGCATAGCCCCGACGGGCAAACCACTCGGAAGCGTCGCTTTCCGGTTCCATGGGTACCCCGGGCACCAGATAGCCGCCCGCACCGCTGCCCAAAAGCAGCCGGTTCGCACCCACGCGCATTTTCTCCTCCGCGGCGGTCAACAGCGCGCTGCCCAGACCGCTTCCCCGCGCTTCCCGCCTGACCGCCAAAAGCTGCAAGCAGTTCCCCCGAACCAGGGCATAGCCCATCACCGCGCCCTGGCGCTCCTCCATCAGCGCGCACACCGGCCCTTCCAGCCCCAACCGCTCCCGAAACCGGTCCTCGCCGGTGCGAACGCGCTCAAAACTTTGGTTGTATATCTGATGCATTTCCCGGATCTGTCCCGCTCCCAGGCTTTCGCAACATCGAATCGCCACGGTTCCTCTCCTCCCCTTTGCTCCCAATATAACACAGACCTTCCGGATGCCGCAAGGCTTTTCCTTCAGTTTCAGCCTAATCCTTGCTTTTTAAGGGGCAATTTGCTATCATAAATTCACGGCGGCCCCCAGCGAGGGCGGCCCCATCCCCATGGAATATATCCACAACGGAGGATTCAATCTATGCTGACCAGAAAGAGCATTGCCCAGATCGTCTCCAAGATGAGGCGGCTGGAAGACACCTTGGAAGCGCGCCTGTTCAAGCCGGCGGGCCAGGTGGCGCTGCGCTTTTATCAGACCCCGGAGCCGCTTCATGCCATTCCGGACGCGGGGCTGTTCGGCGATTTGCCCGAAAGCCGCGTTTGGGGCGGCGAGGCCATGTACGGCTGGTTTACCGGGCAGTTTCAGGTTCCCGCGGAACTCAGCGGCCAGGCGCTGTTTTTGTACCCGCATATCGGCGGCTATGAGGCCACCTTGTGGGTCAACGGCAAGATCCACAGCAACTTTGCCTCCAAGCACATCTATGGTTCCCACGGCAACCATTACTGCAACCGCTTCTGCGCCTCGGCCATCCCGGGCGAGACCTTTGACTTTGCGCTGGAATATTACGCCTTTCACACCATGCCCGGCACCCAGCCCCTCACCGACGAGGCCCAAAAGAGTTTCGAATACCCCATCGGAACGGTGGAGGTCTGCACCCGGGACGAGCTGTTTTTCGAATATCTGTTCGATCTGAAGACCATAACTTCGCTCATCGGCGCGCTGAGCGAGGACGACTTCCGCCGCACCGACGCCGAATACGCGCTGTATCAGATTCATCAGAAGATCTTCTATGACCCGGACTGCGCCAGCGACGCCCAATTCCGGGACGCCCTCAAGGAGACTTTGCCCATCCTGAAGGCACAGCTGGCCCGGAAAAACAGCGAAACCGGAGCCTATATGGGCCTGGTGGGCCACAGCCACATGGACACCGCCTGGCTCTGGCCCCTGAGCGAAACCGTGAAAAAATGCGCCCGAACCTATGCCAATCAGCTCAACCTGATGGAGGAATATCCGGAATACACCTTTGTGCAATCCTCGGCCTATCATGCCGAGGTCATCCGCAGGCACTATCCCGAGCTGTTTGCGCGCATTCAACAGGCCGTTGCCCAGGGGCGGTATGAGCCCAACGGCGGGGTTTGGGTGGAGTGCGACTGCAACATCACCGGCGGCGAGTACATGATCCGCCAATTCCTTTGGGGCCAGCGCTTTACCCGAAAGTACTTCGGCTATACCGCCAACGCCTTCTGGCTGCCGGATACCTTCGGCTATTCCTTCGCCATTCCCCAGATCATGAAGGGCTGCGGGGTGGACTATTTCCTGACCACCAAGATGACCTGGAACGACACCAACACCTTCCCCTACACCTCCTTCTATTGGCAGGGATTGGACGGCACCCAGGTTTTGACCCACATGAACCGCACCCATATCGGGCCCAGCCCGGATACCCTGATCGACCTTTGCCTGGACGGCCATGAAAACCGCGACCCCATCCGCGAGAAGATCAGCAGCAACATGCGGCTCTTCTCCTACGGCAAGGGCGACGGCGGCGGCGGCCCGGAATTTGAGATGATTGAGATGAGCCGCAGGGTGGCCGATCTGGAGGGCGTGCCGCGCTCGGGCCACACCACGGTGGGGCGTTTCATGGATCAGCTGCGCGACAGCATCCGCAAACCCACGGTTTACGCGGACGAGCTGTATTTGGAGCTGCACCGGGGTACCCTGACCAATCAGCACGCCATCAAGCGCAACAACCGGCTTTCCGAAATCGCGCTGCACGATTTGGAGTATGCCACCGTGCGCCGGGCGGTGGAGGCGGGCCAAGCCGCGGACGGCGCGGCCATCCATCCGCTCACCGAGACCTTGCTGGTCAATCAGTTCCACGATATCCTGCCCGGAACCTGCATCCATCGGGTGCATCAGGAGTCCATCGCCGCCACCTCCCAGCTCATCCGGCGGGCCCAGGGCATGACCTGCCAACTGTTGAGCGGGGAAACGGCCGGCGGCCGCCGCGTGACCGTCACCAACACCCTGTCCTTCGACCGGAACGAGGTCATCTACCTGCCCGACCGGCCGGGCATGCGCATCCGCGAGGCCGCGCTTCAGCAGCGCCTTACCGACCTCAAAGGCCAGGCCCTGATGGCGGTGTACGGCGTCACCCTTCCGGCCATGGGCTCGGTGACCTTGACATGGGAAGACGGCGAGCCCGAGGCGCGTCCGAGCGCCTTTGCGGTTCAGGGCGAAACCATCGAGACCCCCTTTGCCCATCTGGCGTTGAGCGAAGGCGGAGCCATCCGCTCCATGGTGGACAAGCGGCAAAACCGGGAGCTGGTTTCGGGCCAGCCCTTTAACACTTTGCTCATGGCCGAGGATGTCTCCACCTCCTGGGACAACTGGGACATAGACGCCGACCTGGAAGAAAAACTGTCTCCCAGCCCCCGGTTGCTGAACCGGGAAATCGTCTCCAACGGGCCGGTGGAACTGCGCATCCGCAGCCGCTACGCCCTGAGCGAAAAATCCTCCATGGTTCAGGATATGATTCTGTACGCCCATAGTCCGATGATCTCCTTTGACACCCAAATGGACTGGCAGGACGGCCATCGCTTCCTGAAGGCCGCCTTTGACACCTCGCTGCACGCGGACGGAGTGCGCAACGAGATTCAGTTTGGCTATATCCGGCGCAGCAACCATCGCTCCACCGACGCGGAAAAGGCGCGCTTTGAGATCTGCAACCATCGCTATTCCGATCTGAGCGAGGCCAAATACGGCATTGCGCTGCTCAACGACTGCAAATACGGCCTGTCGGTTCAGGAGGGCAGCATGCGCCTCTCGCTGCACAAGGGCGGCATGCTGCCCGATCCCAATGGGGATTGCGGCCTGCACGACTGCCGTTACGCCATTTTGCCCCATGACCAGGGCTTCAGCGCCCAGTGCGTAACCCAACAGGCCTATGCCTTTAACTACCTGCCCATCGTCACCCAGGGCGAGGCGGCCGCGCCATCGCTGTTGAAGCTGGACGCGCCCAACGTCATCGTGGAGGCGGTCAAGCCCTGCGAGGATGCCGGCCGGGCCTATATCCTGCGTCTGTACGAAGCCGAGGGCGCCTATACCCACGCTTCCCTGACGCCGGGCCATGATTTCGTATCGGCCACCGAATGCAACATGCTGGAGGAGGAAACCGGCGCGCCGGTGCGGGAAAAGGAAATCCCCCTGACCTTCAGGCCCTTTGAGATCAAGACCTTGAAGGTAAGCTATTAAAACCTATAAAAAGAGGCGTTCCCGCCAATGTGGCGGGAACGCTCCAGACCGTTGATAAACCTATTTTTTTCGTTTAGGGATGCATGAAGGGGCTGCCGCCCCTTCATATCTTCGCCCCGGCCTCGGCCTGCGCCGGGCCGGGGTTTCGGTTCAAGGTTGGAAGCCCAAAGGGCTTCCAAGTCGGCTTCGCCGACCGCGGACGGCAAAATCGAAGATTTTGACGCCGCGCCGTCGGAGCGGCCCAAGTGGCCGCTTCCTCTATCATTTTTCTTCTCGCCCCGGGCCGCGTTTCACTTGCCCGGGGTTCCGGCCCTGCGGAGC
>DVJW01000215.1 GCA_018716505.1 Candidatus Faecaligallichristensenella faecipullorum
TGGGCCGCTCCAGCGGCGCGGCGTCAAAATCTCTGATTTTGCCGTCGCGGTCGGCGAAGCCGACTTGGAAGCCCAAAGGGCTTCCAACCTTGAACCGCAAAGCCGGTTCTGCGGATTTCGAAGGCCGCGCTCTGCGCGGCTGGAGGTTCGCAAACAGCGTTTGCGAACCGGAACCCCGGGCCAGCGAAGCGCAAGCCGGGGCGAAGAGATGAAGGGGCCCTGGCCCCTTCATGCATCCCCAAGTGGATTATATATGTTTTTTGACAGTCTGAGGTGTTGACAAAATCGGCACCTTGAATCATAACTTTTCTTCCCGGCCTTGTGCGGTTTCGGTCCAAGGCGTATAATGTTCCTGTTAAGATTTGCCGCCCCATGGGCGGATTGGGAGGATGGAAACATGAGCCTTTACACCGAACGCATGAACCGGGTGCGGGAAAACCTGTCGGAAAAGGGGCTGGCCCACACCGTGATCTCGGATCTTTCGTCCATCTATTACCTCACCGGGCGCATGGTCTATCATGTGGGCGAGCGGCTGCTGGCGCTGTATGTGCCGGTGCAGGGCCGCGCGGTGATGTATGTGAACGAGCTGTTCCCCATCGAGCCCAGCGATGATTTTGATATCGTGTATCACAAGGACGGGGACGTGGCCACCAAGGATATGGCCCGGGATCTGCCCGGCGGCAAGCTGGGGGTGGACAAGTTCTGGCAATGCCAGTTTTTGATCCAGCTCACCGAGCAGCGGCCCGACATCGTGGGGGTCAACGGCTCTTTTGCGGTGGACGAGGCCCGCATGCGCAAGGATCAGGCCGAAAAGGAGGCCATGCGCAGGGCTTCCAGGATCAACGACCAGGTGTTTGAGCGGATTCCGTCGCTGATTCGCGAGGGCATGACCGAAATCGAGCTGGGCGCCCAGATCGGCGCGCTGTTTGAAAAGATGGGCGATCCCAAGGCCGGGGCCTCGATCCCGCTGGTCTGCTTTGGGGCCAACGCCGCCGAACCCCATCACGGCAACGACCAGACCGTCCTAAAACCCGGCGACGCCATCATCGTGGACGGCGGGCAGTGCTCCTTCGGCTATTGCTCGGACATGACCCGCACCTATTTCTTCGGTTCGGTGAGCGAGGAGCAGAAAAAGGTCTATGACATCGTGTGCGAGGCCAACCGGCTGGCCCGCGCGGCGGTCAAGCCCGGGGTGACCTTTGCCCAGGTGGACGCCGCGGCCCGGGATTATATCACTGCCCAGGGTTATGGCCCCTATTTCACCCACCGCACCGGCCACGGCATCGGCATGACCGGCCACGAATACCCCTTTGTGTGCTCGGACAACGACATGCCCCTGGAGAGCGGCATGACCTTCACCATCGAGCCCGGCATCTATCTGCCCGGCAAGTTCGGGGTGCGCATTGAGGACGTGGTCATGGTGAGCGGCGAGGGCTGTGAAACCTTGAACGCCTGCTCCAAGAAATTGACTGTAATTTGACGCTGTCAGGAAAATGAATACTTCATTTTCCTGAGTTACATCATTTTCCTGTCACCTTCGGTGACGGCCGGAAAATGATAGAGGAAGCGGCCACTTGGGCCGCTCCTCGAACCGGCAAAGCCGGTTCTGCGGATTGAGTATGAAGGGGCCCCGGCCCCTTCATGCATCCCCGGAGTAATAAATTAGGTTTTTTGACACCCTGTGCTCCCTTCAACGGGGAGCTTTTTTGTCCCCATTTTTCAAAATTAGTCCAAACAAATATAAACCTATGTTCGCCTTTAATGCGCCCGGGATTCCGGGCCTGTCCGGCGGGGAAACGCCGAACGCAAAATTGCAGGAAATAAAAAGAAGACTTCATCATAATTTTAGAATTTGGAAAAACGATTAAGATTTAAGGAATTTTGCTGTGAAACCGGCGAGAAAGGATGGGGGATTGCGCCGGATTTTGCGGGAGCGATGGATGTGTTGAATTTTACGCGGTGTAAAATTGCATTGACAGCATGCGCGGCAATCAAAGTAATCTATGAGATTTGAGGTTTCAGATCTCAGGGAAATAAAGGAGGAGACGAACATGAGGAAAACTTTGGCTCTGATCCTGGCGGTCCTGATGGTCTTCGGTCTCTCGGGCGTGGTTTCGGCCGAGGAAGAAGCCTATAACCCGGACGCCATTATCTATGAGACCTCCACCGACGATCCCACCCATCTGGATCCGGCGTTGGCCACCGACGGCCAGTCCACCGTGGTCACCCAGCTGCTGTACAGCGCGCTGGTGGGCTACAATAAGGATGGCAGCCTGTACATGGACGTGGCCGAATCCTACGATGTGTCCGAGGATGGCCTGACCTATACCTTCCACATTCGCGACGGCGTGAAGTTCCATGACGGCACGCCCTGCGACGCCGAGGCCATTGAGTGGAACTGGAACCGGGTTTTCCCCGCGAACGCCACTCCGGATATGACCTACTCCTCGGTGCTGTTCGGAAACGTTGAGTCCTTTGAGGCCACCGATCCGCTGACTTTCGTGGTCAAGCTCAAATCCCAGGACTCCACCTTCCTGACCCTGCAGGGCTCCAGCAGCCTGGCCGCGGGCCTGATTTCCCCCACCGCCTATGAGGCTGATCCCGAGGGCTTCGACCGCAACCCCGTCGGCTGCGGCCCCTACAAGTTCCAGGAATGGCAGTCCGGCCAGTATGTCTCTTTGGTCCGCTATGACGATTATCACCTGGGCAAGGCCGTGAACGGCGGCGTGGTGGTTCGCATTATCCCCGAGAGCGCCACCGCGGTTTCCGAGGTTATGACCGGCGGCGTGGACGTGAAGACCGACCTGGCGGCCGATCAGGTGGACCTGCTCAAGGGCGCCGAGGGCGTGAACGTGATCACCGTGCCCGGCAAGAACCTGTCCATTCTGTCCTTCGCGGACTATGAGAAGAACGAGCTGTTTAAGGATATCCGCTTGCGCCAGGCCGTGTGCTACGCGCTGGATATGGATACCATCAACAAGGCGCTGTACGGCGACGCCCTGGTTTCGGCCAAGAGCGCCATCCCGGTGATCATGCAGGCCGGCGATTGGGACGGCTATGAGCCCATCGGTTACGACGTGGAAAAGGCCAAGGAGCTGATGGCCGAGGCCGGATATCCGGACGGCTTTGAGTTCACCTGCCTGACCTACAACGTGGCCAAGAGCTACAACCCGGCGGGCGAGCAGTTGGCGGTTCAGCTGCAGGCCGAGCTGGCCAAGGTGGGCATCACCATGAACATTGAGATCCTGCCCTGGGCCGAGTTCACCGAGCGCATGTACGCCGACCCGGTGGAAGGCTATGATGTGCTGCTGCACGGCTGGGGCGCCGACTACAACGATACCTCCAACATCCTGTTCCTGTTCAGCGACGATGAAATCGGCGGCGGAGCCAACCACTCCGGTTACAACGATCCCGAGTTCAACGAGCTGTTCGACGCCGCCAAGGCCGCTTCCAGCTATGAGGAAGCCGGCGAGCTGTATGCTCAGGCCGCGCAGAAGGTAAACGAGGACGTGCCCGCCTATATTCTGGGCCATGGCAACGACTATGTGGCCACCTCGGCCGCGATCCTCAACGGCGACGAGTATTTGGGCGGCTGGGGCAACCAGATTCGCTTCATCAAGAAGGCGGCTTAATCAAAGAATCTGAGTGCGCGCTTTAAAACTGCGTAGGGGATGCGTGGCTCCCCGGCAATTGGGCCGGGCGGGCCACGCGTCCCTGTTTATGAGGGGCGAGACCGTTACGGCGTGCATAGATATTTACCCCAAACGGGGGCAGATGTCTATGCAAGCCGCAACCGTGCCCGGCCCGGAGGCGGAGAATGCGGCGCATCAAATGGTAAACGGAGGGAATTGAGCTTGCTTAAATACACGCTGAAAAGAATTTTGATGGCCATTCCGGTCATCCTGGGCATCGTGACCATCGTGTTTGTGCTGATGCGCGTGTTCTCCAGCAATCCGGCCTACCTGCTCTTGGGCCAACGGGCCTCTGCGGAACGGGTGGCCGAACTGACCAGTTATCTGGGGCTGGATCAGCCCATCTGGAAGCAGTATATCATTTATCTTGGACAAATGTTCCAAGGGGATTTCGGCGATTCGCTGTTCAGCGGGCTGCCGGTCATGCAGGAAATCGGGGAACGGCTGCCCGCCACCATCGAGCTGGCGCTGTTTTCGGTGCTGATCGCGTCGGTGCTGGGCGTGTCCCTGGGCGTGATCTGCGCGGTGAAGCAGAACAGCGCCCTGGACCGCATCTGTCAGGTGGGCGGCCTGGTGGGCGTGTCTTTGCCCAAGTTCTGGCTGGGCCTTATGTTGATTATCCTGTTCGCGGTGAATTTGGGCTGGCTGCCGGTGTCCGGCCGGTTTGACTTTATGAACAGGCCCGAAACCATCACCGGGTTCATGATTCTGGACAGCATCATCACCGGAAACTGGGCAGCCCTGGGCAGTACCTTGCGCTATATGCTGCTGCCCGGCGTGTCCATTGCCATTGCCTCGGTGGGCACCATCATGCGCTATACCCGCTCCACCATGCTGGAGACCATCCGCCAGGATTATATCCGCACCGCCCGGGCCAAGGGCCTGCGCGAGCGGGTGGTCATCATCCACCACGCCCTCAAAAACGCCCTCATCCCCATCGTGACCGTTATCGGCATGGAGCTGGGCGGCCTGTTCAGCGGCTCGGTGTTGGTGGAAACCATCTTTGCCTGGCCGGGGGTGGGCAAGTATATCGTGGATGGCATCAACAACTCGGACTATGCCGTGGTGCAGGGCGGCTGCGTGCTGGTGGCCGTAATCGCGGTGGGCATGAACCTGGTGGTGGATCTGCTGTATGGGCTGCTGGATCCGCGCATTCGCTATTAACATAAGGAGGAATGGCCATGGAAAATACAAACAAACAGGAAACCCAGGCCGTAGCCCCCTCGTCCCTCTGGCGGGATGCGGTGAAGCGGTTCTGCAAGAACAAGACCGCGGTGGTGGCCCTGATCGTGCTGGCGCTGATGGCCCTGGCGGCCATATTTGCCGACGTGATTTCGCCCTACGGTCCCTATGACGCCGAGTTGTCCCAGGTCAAGGCCGGGCCCAGCGCCCAGCATTGGTTCGGCTGCGATGAAAACGGGCGCGATATCCTGACCCGCATCCTGCACGGGGCGCGCATCTCGCTGTCCGTGGGCTTTATCTCGGTTTTGATTTCAACGGTTATCGGCTCGATTATCGGGCTTTCTTCGGCCTATTACGGCGGGGCGGTGGACGCCATCCTGAGCCGGATTATGGAGATGCTCCAATCCTTCCCCAGCATCCTGCTGGCCATTATCTTCATGAGCGTGTTCGGGCGGGGCATTGAAAACGCGGTCATTGCCATCGCCATCGTGAGCATTCCGGGCCCGGCGCGCATCATCCGCTCCTCGGCCCTGTCGGCCAAGGAAAACGACTATGTGACCGCGGCGCGGGCCATTGGCTGCAGCGATGCGCGGATTATGTTTAAGCATATCCTGCCCAATATCCTGGCGCCCATTATCGTAAACGCCACCATGAGCGTTTCCGGCGCCATCCTGTCTCTGGCCTCTTTGGGCTTTCTGGGCCTGGGCGTTCAGCCGCCCACCGCGGAATGGGGCTATATGCTTTCGTCGGGCCGCAATTACATCTTTTCGGCCTCCCACATCATAACCTTCCCGGGCATTGCCATTGCGCTGACCGTGCTTGCCTTTAACCTGTTGGGCGACGGACTGCGCGACGCGCTGGACCCCAGGTTGAAGTAAGGAGGGGCAGCATGGCTAAACTTTTAGAGGTAAAGAACCTGATCACCCAGTTTAAGGTGGATAAAACCAAGATCATCAGCGCGGTGGACAAGGTGAGCTTTTCCATAGACGAGGGCGAAACCCTGGCCATCGTGGGGGAATCCGGCTCGGGCAAGAGCGTGACCGCCCTATCGGTGATGCAGCTTGTGCCCAACCCGCCGGGCCATATCGAGGGCGGCGAAATTTTCTTCCAGGGCGAGGATCTGCTTAAGATGAGTCCGGCCCAGATGCGCGAGGTGCGCGGCAACAAGATTTCCATGATCTTCCAGGAGCCCATGACCTCCCTGAACCCGGTGTACACCATCGGGGAACAGATCACCGAGGCCATCCGGCTGCACCTGAAGCTTTCCAAAAAGGACGCCGAGGCCCGGGCCGTGGAGCTTTTGCGCAAGGTGGAAATCCCGGACGCGGAAAAGCGGCTCAAGACCTATCCCCATCAGCTCTCCGGCGGCATGCGCCAGCGGGTCATGATCTGCATGGCCCTGTCCTGTTCGCCCAAGCTGCTGATCGCCGACGAGCCCACCACCGCCCTGGACGTGACCATTCAGGCCCAGATACTGGACTTGATCCGCCACCTGCGCGAGAGCGAGAAGACCGCGGTTATGTTCATCACCCATGACCTGGGCGTGGTGGCCGATATCGCCCACCGGGCCGTGGTCATGTACGCCGGCAACATCATGGAAATGGGCTCTGTCCACGATATGTTCCTGAACCCGCTGCATCCCTACACCCGGGGACTGCTCAACGCCATTCCCAAGCTTTCCACCCCCAGGGGAGAAAAGCTGTACACCATCCGCGGTATTGTGCCCGATCTTTCCAACCTGCCCAAGGGCTGCGTGTTCTCCACCCGGTGCGAGGAATGCATGGAAATCTGCCATGAAAAGCGGCCCCCGCTGAGGCAGCTGGAGGACGGGCGTCAGGTGCGCTGCTTTAAGGTGGAAGGAGGAAAGGTCATTGGATAACGTAAAGCGCGATGTGCTGATCGAGGCCCGGGATCTGACCAAGCATTTTATCTCCAAGGGCAACGCCCTGGGCACCAAAAAGCTGGTGGTCAAGGCGGTCAACGGGCTGACCTTTAAAATTATGAACGGCGAAACCCTGGGCCTGGTGGGCGAATCCGGCTGCGGAAAGTCCACCACCGGCCGGCTCTTGATCCGGCTTTTGGACCCCACCTCGGGCAGCATTCTGTACAAGGGCCAGGATATCGCTTCCATCAAGGAAAAACAGATGCGCGAGCTTCGCAGCGAGCTCCAGATCATCTTCCAGGATCCCTTCTCCTCGTTGAATCCGCGCATGACCTGCCTGGATATCATCATGGAACCCATGCTGATCCACACCAGGATGTCCAAAGCCGAGCGCAAGGAAAAGGCCTATGATTTGCTCAACTATGTGGGCCTGCCCAGGGAGTACGCCCTGCGCTTTCCCCACGAGTTTTCCGGCGGCCAGCGCCAGCGCATCGGCATCGCCCGGGCGCTGGCCTTGAAGCCCAAGTTCATCGTGTGCGACGAGCCGGTGAGCGCCCTGGATGTTTCGGTGCAGAGCCAGGTGCTGAATTTGATTCAGCAGCTGCAGCAGGATTTTGGCCTGACCTATCTGTTCATCGCCCACGGCCTGAACGTGGTCAAGTATATTTCCGACCGCATCGGCGTCATGTATCTGGGCTCCATCGTGGAGATGGCCGGATCGGACGAGGTGTATGCCAATCCCATGCACCCCTATACCCAGTCGCTGATTTCGGCCATACCCGACACCGACGTGGAAAACAAGCGCCAGCGCATTATCCTGAAGGGAGATGTGCCCTCGCCCTCCAACCTGCCCGAGGGTTGCCCCTTCCATACCCGGTGCTCCCAGTGCATGAAGAAATGCGAGTCCGAAAAGCCCGAGCTCAAGGAGATCGCGCCCGGTCACTTGGTGGCTTGCCATTTGTATTGAGTTTCAACGCCGCCCTGTTCGCTTTGGAATGGGGCGGCGTTTTTTTTGACGGTACGCGGTTGGAAGCCCAAAAGGAGGCAAACGCAATGAACAGGAAACAAATGGAGGCCGCCAGGTCGGCCATGAGCGCATGGCTTGCCTGCCCCGGCGAATTGGGCAAGGCGCCAGCCCGAATTGAATGCGCTGGAACCTTTGAGCTGCATGGCATGCGGTATTACATCTTTAAATATAAAAAGGGCCTGTTGGGCAAATGGCTTTGGGGGGTATGCGGCGGCTATGAGGGGGAGGGGTTGGAGCACTGCGGCCATGTGTTCAGTGAGATGGAGGAATACAATCCGGCCGGCGCTGAGGAAAGAGCTGTGGAAATGGTGGAGTGGATACGCGCCTATTGGATGGATCAGGCCGGGCAAGCACAGGAGATGGAGAAATGAAATTGAATTGAATGCTTTAAAAATGGGAATGTTTTCTGTGTGAAACAAACAGGAAACCGGCCGCGTCTGATACGATGTATCGCCCAATGCGAAATTGGGCCAACTCGATCAATCTTGAGGTGATGCGTGTGAAGCGTACCCCCCGAAGCCGCGGCCGTAAAATTTTGCGCGCGCTGTTGGCCGTGGTGCTGGTATTGTCTTTGAGCTATGTGGCGTTGGACAGCGCCTGGCAAAATCTGATGCGCTCCGACGAAGCCGTGGATTTTGTGCCCGGGGATAAGGCCTTCGCCCAACAGACGGAGGAGCCCCGGCCATCCCCCCAGGCCACCCCAACCGGCGGGGCCGCCAAGGGCACCCAGGCCACGCCCAAACCCGAGGCCACCCGGGCGCCCCAGGCCACGGAGCGGCCGGAAGCCACCCCGGCGCCCAAGGCCGGAAAGGAATACAATATCCTGCTGGCCGGATTGGACCGGAGGCCGGGTCAAAAGACCGGCCGGTCGGACAGCATGATGCTTCTGAACATCAATCCCCAGCAAAATACCATCAAAATCATCAGCTTTATGCGGGATCTGTATGTGGATATTCCAGGTTATTCGGCGAACCGGCTCAACTCGGCCTATGTAAAGGGCGGGCCCAACTTGCTGATCAAAACCCTTAAGCAAAACTTTGGGGTGGAGATCGATGATTATGTGGCCGTGGATTTCATGCTGCTGGCCGATGTGGTGGACCAGCTGGGCGGATTGGAGCTCACGGTGGAGCAAAAGAACATCAAAGCGATCAACGCCATCATTCGGGACTACAACCGCTTGAACGGCGAGAGCGAATCCAGCGGGCTGATTCAAAAGGCCGGCAAGCAGACCCTTTCGGGCAAACAGGTACAGGCCTATGCCCGGTTCCGCTACGGCACCGCGGACGGCGACTTCGGGCGCACCGCCCGCCAGCGCGAGGTGGTGGAAAAGGTGCTCAAGAAGGCCTCGGGCCTTTCGGCGGCCCGGCTCACCAAGATCGCGGCCCAGAATATCTCCAAGGTAAAGACCAGTTTGTCCCTGGGCGATATCGCGGGCATGTTGCCGCTGTTGAGCCGGCTCCCGGATATGGAGATCAGCCAGCTGCGCATCCCGGCAAACGGGGAATACAGTTCCCGGAACATCAACGGCATGGCGGTTTTGGTGCCCAACTTGACCAAGGCGAGGCAGCGCATTCAGCGGTTTTTAGACGATTGACTGAACAATTTACCGATCTGGGCCGTCCATTAAATTGTCCGGAAATTTTTGCCGGAAGTTTAAGGGGCGGCCTGAATTTTGGGCCCGCTTTATGCTATACTATAGGATATGGAAAAGAAGGATTGGGAAGGTGAAAAGTCATGAAGCCGCCGGTTTTATATATTGTGGTGCCCTGCTACAACGAACAGGAGGTGCTGCCCGAAACCTCAAAACGGCTGCGCCATCTGGTGCGCGAGCTCACGGGCCAGGGGAAAATTGATCCGGCCAGCCGGATCACCTTGGTGGATGACGGAAGCAAGGACAACACCTGGAAGATTATCTCCGAGCTTTGCGACCGCCACGAGTGCATTGAAGGGCTGAAGCTGGCCCATAACGCCGGGCATCAAAACGCGCTCTGGGCCGGGCTGATGACCGTAAAGGACAAGGCGGACGCCGCGGTGAGCATTGACGCGGACTTGCAGGACGACGTGGAGGCCATTCGCGGCTTCCTGGAGGAATACGACAAGGGCGCGGACGTGGTGTACGGGGTGCGCAGCAAGCGGGAAACCGACACGGCCTTCAAGCGGCTGACCGCCGAGGGATTTTATAAGTTCATGAATTTCATGGGCGCGGATGTGGTGTACAACCATGCCGACTACCGGCTACTGTCCCAGCGCGCCCTTCAGGCGCTGAGCCAGTTCGGCGAGGTCAACCTGTTCCTCAGGGGCATGGTGCCCATGCTGGGCTTTAAAACCGCCAAGGTCTACTATGAGCGGGCCGAGCGCTTTGCCGGGGAGAGCAAATATCCGCTGAAAAAAATGCTCTCCTTTGCCCTGGAGGGCGTGACCTCCTTCAGCATAAAGCCCATTCGGTGGGTGTTCTTTACCGGGGTCATCTTTGCGCTTTTGGGCATTGTCATGGCCATTTACGCGGTAATCTCCCATCTGGCCGGGGCCACGGTGGCGGGCTGGAGCTCGATTATGGTCTCCCTTTGGATTATCGGCGGGGTGCAGCTCATTGCCCTGGGCCTGATCGGCGAATATGTGGGCAAGACCTATATCGAAACCAAACACCGGCCCAGGTTTATTGTGGAGGAATATAAACATTAAAAGGCCAATGGGGCCCTCCGGCGGGGAAGCGGGTTTATGGAGGGGCCAGGGGGAGGGCTACTTCCCTTTTGCAAAGGGAAGCCAAAATTGCCCAGAGTGGGCGGCAAGATGTGGAGGGATTAGGGGGAGTTCCGAATTCTCCCCCTTAAATCCCTCCACACCACCCATAACCCCCTTGAAACGGCCGCTGTGGGGGCTTGCCGCCCCCGGCGCGGGGCCTCCCCCGCAACGCTCCGCTAAAGGTTCGCTGAATTTGCCCGCTAAGCGCGGCAAAACAAGAAAAAGGCCCTAATCCAGCGCGCTTTGCGCTTCGGTTAGGGCCTTATCCTTTATCCTGCCGTGCCCGGCACGGCAAACTTCGATAGCCAAAAGCGGAGCGAACGTCAACCCCAAAACCGCTGGAGGGGGTAGGGGTGGCTTGGAGGGGCCTAGGGGGAGGTATTACGGAAACCTCCCCCTGGCCCCTCCATAAACTTGCGCCCCGCCAGGGGATTTTCGCTTCCCTTTGGAAAAGGGATACCCCCTCCATAAAATCGCTCCCCTTTGCAAAGAAAATAAATTTTTTTCTCATGATTTTCTAATCCAATTCTTAAATCCCCCTTATTGATTTGGTTTTCGTCCCTCTCTTATAATATTTCGTAAAGAAATGGAAAAGGGAAGGGATTGAGGCTGGTGGAAAAATCCGGATATTCCCTGGGGAACAATCTTCACTTCATGGCGCGTTTGATTCGCCGCCAGGATAAGGGCATGTTCGTGCTGTTGGTGCTGGGCGCGCTGGCCGGGGTGGCGTTGTCCCTGGCCGGCGCTTATCTGCCCAAGCTGACCCTTCAAGGCATATTGGAAGGTTGGGACGGGCCCCGCCTGATCGGGGGCATCGGGGCGCTGGCCCTGGTCATGGGCGCTTGCGGCTATGCCCAGGCCCATGCCGGGGTGGCCTATCAGCTGCGGAGCGATATGGCGCGGATTGCCCATATAGCCGACATTCAGAAAGTCGCGCTGGAATGCGAGTACAGCGTTTTGGAAAACCCGGGCAGGCGCACCATGCTGAACGAGGCCATGGAGGTTTGCGCAAACGGCAGTCCATCCGGGGGATTCTATGGGTTTGTGGACGCCGTCAGGGCGGCCCTGGCGGCGGCGCTGAACATGCTGGCCTTTGGAATCCTGCTGATTTTGGGCCTGAGCCCGGTGGTGGTGCTGGTCACCTTTGCCTGCGCGGCGCTGTCCGCCTTTTTAAACGGCCGGGTGGCCCGCTATGAACATGACCATCGGGAACAATGGACGCCCATCGATAAAAAGCTCCACTATGTGCAGGACTCCGTCACCCAAACCCGCTTTGGCAAGGATGTCCGGCTGTATCAGTGCCAGGATTGGCTGGCCGCGCGCATGGACGAACTGGTGATTGCCCGGCTGGTTCAATATAAGCGGGTGCTTTTGCGCTATCTGGGCGCGGACGGGATGGGCATGCTGGGGCGGCTGCTCCGGGATGGGGTCACCATGGGTTATCTGATTTCCATGGCCCTCTCGGGCGCCCTCGCGGCCCCGGACCTGCTGCTCTATCTTTCCTCGGCCAGCCAGCTTTCCGATTCGGTGGGCGCGCTGTTTGACGCGGTGAACCGGCTGAACCGGTGCCATTTGAAGCTGTGCGCCATGCGCGCGTTCATGGATCTGCCCGATGTCCAGCCCGATGGGCGGGGCGAGGCGCCGCCCCGGAGTGCGCTTCCGCCCTGGATTGAGTTTAAAGACGTGAGTTTCCGCTATGAGGAAGGCGGGGAGGATATTTTAAAAAATATCAGCTTTACCTTAAGAAGCGGCGAAAAGTTGGCGCTGGTGGGCGGAAACGGGGCGGGCAAGACCACCCTGGTCAAGCTGATGTGCGGGTTTTATAAGCCCACCCAGGGCCAGGTGCTGCTGAACGGAACGCCCATAGAGCGATTTAACCGGGAAAAGCTGTTCGCCCTGTATTCCACCGTGTTTCAGGATATGACCATACTGCCCCTGACCGTGGGTGAAAACGTGTCCATGCATATCCGGGAGGAGAGCGATATGGGCAAAGTTGCCGGCTGTTTGGAGCGGGCCGGGTTGGCCGGCCGCTTTGAAAGCCTGGACACCTTGCTGGTCAAGGCCAGCCATCCCGAGGCCCAGGATCTGTCCGGGGGCGAAGCCCAAAAGCTGCTGTTGGCCCGGGCGCTGTACAAGGACGCGCCCATCCTGATTTTGGATGAGCCCACCGCGGCGCTGGATCCCCTGGCCGAAAGCCGGATGTATGAGCAATACAGCCAGTTCACCCGGGGCAAGACCTCGCTGTTCATCTCCCACCGCCTGAGCTCCACCCGGTTCTGCGACCGGATATTGTACATGGAGCACGGGAAAATTCTGGAATCGGGCAGCCATGACCAGCTGATGGCGGCCGGCGGCGGCTATGCCCATCTCTTTGAGGTGCAAAGCCAGTATTATAAAGAGGAGGGGCAAAGCCATGAGCAAGCCGTCTGAATCCTCAAACCGGAAGGGCGGGCTGATTTCCCTGAGACGCATGGCCCGCCTTCGGCCCGCCGCCCCCTGGGCCCAGGCGCTGTATGGCCTGGCCGAGGCCGGGGCCCCCTTTGTCAATGTGATCTTTCCGGCCTTTTTGGTGAATCAGCTCACCTCCGGCGCGCCGGCGCGGGTGGTCTGGCTTACCGCGCTGTTGACCGTGCTCTTGAACGCCCTGGCCTTCGGGGTCAAGGCCGCCCTGGGCCGCTGGCGGGAATATGAGACCGAGGCCGTGGTGCGCGCCTGGCGCTCCATGCGGGGCAAGAAATTCCTGAATATGGATTTCTCGGCCCTGGAGGATGGGGAAGTGGAGAATCTGCGGCAGAATGTCTATCAAAATGAGGACAATTTCGGCGCGGTTTACGGCCTGCTGGAAAGCCTGAAGGAGTCGGTGCGCAACCTGGCGGCCGTGGCGGGCGCGCTGGCCACTTTGGTGGTCATGCTGGCCTCCACCCCGTCCTCGGGGCAGGGGTTCATCCATGGCCCCGGCTCCATGGCCCTGGTGATGGGCTTTTGCCTGCTCTCGGCGGCCCTGGTGTTTATGCTGCAGATGCGAAACGGCAAGCTGATGCCCGGCCTGATGGAACAACTTGCCCGAACCAATCAGCGGGGCGGCTATTTGATCGGCTCGCTGCTGGATAACTATCCCTCGGGCAAGGATATCCGCATATACGGCGCGGCGCCCCTGGTCAACCGGCAGTTGAAGGATATGCTGAAAAGCTTTGGGCCCATGATGCGCAAGATGTTCGCCCTGAACCTGACCCCAGCGGCAGCCGGGGCCATCACCTCGGCGATCATGGGCGGGCTGATCTTTTCCATCGTGGGGCTCAAGGCCCTGGGCGGCGGGCTGGACCCGGGCAGCGTGGTCTGGTTCGCGGGCAGCGTGCAGCAGTTCAGCGCCGGAATCTCGGCGCTGGTGTTTGCCCTGGGCGATTTGAATGTGGGTTTGAGCCAGACCAGCTTTACCGAACAGCTGATGGCCCTGCCCGACACCCTGGACAGCGGGCATGCGCCGCTGCCCGAGTCCAGGGCCGGGGGCTATGAATTGGAGATCAAAAACCTGAGCTTTCGCTATCCGGGCAGCCAGGAATGGGTGCTCCGGGGGGTGAACCTGAACGTCCAGGCCGGGGAACATCTGGCCGTGGTGGGGCTCAACGGCTCGGGCAAGACCACCTTGATCAAGCTCATCTGCCGGCTGTATAAGCCCACCGAGGGCAGCATTTTGCTGAACGGCGTGGATATTCAGACCCTGGACCGGGCGGCGTATCTCAAGCTGTTTTCGGTGGTGTTTCAGGATTTTAAGCTGTTCTCCTTTGGGCTGGGGGAAAACGTGGCCGCCAATCCGGACTACGACGCGGACCGGGTGAAGCGGGCGCTTCAAAGGGCGGACGCCTCCGGCCGCCTGGAGCGGATGCCCCTGGAACAGCCCCTGTACAGGGATTACGCCGAGGACGGGGTGGAGATTTCCGGGGGCGAGGCCCAGAAGGCCGCCATCGCCCGGGCCATCTATCGGGACGCGCCCTTTGTGGTGCTGGATGAGCCCACCGCGGCCCTGGATCCCCTGGCCGAGCAGGAGGTGTACGCCCGGTTTGGCGATATGATGCAGGACAAGACCGCGTTGTTTATCTCCCACCGGCTGAGCAGCTGCCGCTTTTGCCGGGATATCGCGGTGTTTGACCAGGGAAGCCTGATCCAGCGGGGCAGCCATGAGGCGCTGCTCCAGGAGGAGGGCGGGCGCTATGCCCAGATGTGGAACGCCCAGGCGCAGTATTATCAATGACGCCTTTTCGAAAACATAAAGCGCGCGCCGCCCGGATGGGTGTATAATAGAAAGAAAACACCGGGAGGCATTGCGCATGGAAATACGAAGGGCTGAGGAAAGGGACGCCGCCCGCATAACCGAGCTGCTGTATCAGGTTCAAAAGGTGCATTCAGACGGGCGGCCCGATCTGTTCGTGGCGGGCGCGAAAAAATACGGCCCGGCCGCGCTGGGCGAAATTTTGAGGGACGATAACCGGCCGGTCTTTGTGGCGGTGGATGAAAAGGATTTTGTCCTGGGCTACGCCTTTTGCATCTATGAGCAAACCCCGCCGGGCGGCAGCATGAAGCCCATGAAATCTTTGTACATCGACGATCTGTGCGTGGATGAGGCGATGCGGGGCCGCCATATCGGCCGGGCGCTGTATGAGCATGTGGTGAGCGAGGCGAAAAAGAGCGGATGCTACCATATCACCCTGAACGTCTGGAGCCTGAACGAAAAGGCCCAGCGCTTCTATGAAAAATGCGGGCTCAAACCGCTGAAGACGGTCATGGAGCAAATTTTGTGAGATGTGAAAAACCCCGCCGTTTCCCCAAAGCATGGGGAAAGGCGGGGTTTTGATTCTTTACGGGGCGTTTTGGGCCAGCAGCAAAGGCACATGTTTGTTGCGCCGCCAGATATCCGAGAATTTGTCGATGGTCTGGGGCGCGTCCTGGCTGGAGGGGCCCAGCTCCAGGGTAAAGGAGGGCAGCTTGTATTGCTGGATAAAGTAATCCATAAAGCCGCCCGACTTGCTGCCGGCCTCGGCCTCCTTATAGAGCCAATAGCCGGTGAGGGAACTGATCTTCTTGGCCAGGGCCAAATCCCGGCTGCGCCGGGCCCCGGTCTGGCCATAGCTCCAATACATATAGTTGCCCCGGGTGTGATAGTTGAGGGTGGCGCGCACCGGATAGTTTTTGAGGAAGTTGACCAAGGTCTTGCTTTCCTTTTCGCTGAGCGGGTTGGTGCCGCCATAGCCCTCGGAGCCGGCGGTCTTGTGTTTGGGGTCCACATACCATCCGGCGCTGAAGTTGCGGTTTAAATCCACACCCCGGCCGTTGGCCTTCCATTTGGTGAAGTTGCTGCTGCCGCCGTTGATCTCCAGCAGCTCCTTTTTGCGGGTGGAATTGGTGATGGAGCCCACCCCGTTCTGGGAGAGGTACACCCCGTCCGGGTTGACCATGGGGATGAACCAGATGTTGCAGCTGTCCAGAATGCTGGAAATCTTCTTGCCGCCATAGGTCTCGTCGGGCCGGGCCAGATAGTATTCGATCTGGCGCATGATGAGCAAGGTGGACATATACTCCCGGGCGTGGATGGAGCCGTCCACCAGGATCGAGCGGCTGGTGGGTTTGCCCAGCCGCACGGCCGGGATATCCTCGCCCCAGAAGGTCTTGCCGATGGTCACGATCCGCACCCGGTCGGGATAGCGGTTCTTGAGCGCCCGCAGGTCGGCCATCATATCCGAATAGCTGTATTTCTGCTCGATGGAAACGATATCCATGGGGGTGGAGGTGGGCTTGACTGTGGGCTTGACCGTGGGTTTTACGGTGGGTTTGGGGGTGGGCTTGGGGGTGGACTGAAGGGTCTTGTAGTAGGTCAGATACCGCTTTTGCACAAAG